>NZ_CAWPKW010000138.1:0-9457 GCF_963888615.1 Brasilonema octagenarum UFV-OR1
GTATCTCCTACGGAGACGCTGCGCGAACGCTCGATTCGTGCGCTTGCGCTTACGCGTTCGCCCTTGGCGTGCGCTTTGCGCTTACGGCAGTTGCTTCACTTGGGGAGACACGCCAGATGCTACAAGTCGGCAGAGCCGCCCACCGCACTACTCCACTGTAGTTCCGCAGCAGATGCACTGCTAGTAAGTTTCGCAGCTACTTGAGATACAAGTTGCCCGCCAAACCGCCACTGATCACCTCTGATTTCAATAACTGTGCGATATGCATGATAGTTGGATCTGGAAAAATCACGCGGTGTTCCAACTCGATGGGAGTAGAAAGTCCGTTCTCGGCTGCCAGTTGGTTGAGCAAGCGCTGATCTAGCATTATATTCACATATTTGCCCTCCTTTTCCCGGCGATGCCATACAAACTCACGGGATGAATATACAAACACGCTTCCAGGAGGCAAGGCGGTGGTTTGTGTTTGACCCCCATCCACCGACCAAGCAACACGCTCATGGGGAGAAAATGCTACACTGATAGCGTCTTTGGGCATCGCAAAGTCAAAATTTCCGACCACTTCCAAACAAGCGTACTCGACAATCAAGTCATTCCACTCGGCTTTGAGAATAGTAGCCGTTGGTTGAAGCTTGGATGGTTGCATAGGAGAGTGAAATATTTCAATATACTAAACAATCCCAATTTTACTTGAGATGGGCTTTCTGCTATCAACGCTGTAAAAAAACCTTACTACAGACGTTACCCGCCGCACTTGTATTCTGAATCTGATTGTTTAACACTTGGTAAAGAGTGTTTCAATCTATGAATTTTATATGGCAAATATGTGACTTTTCTGCGGCGATAGGAATAAATCAAAATATATTATACTGTAAGATAATCAAGTTTACTTTTTAATGTCTTCCAAAAATCACTCTTTAGATAGTATTTTTATGGTTTCTTATCAATAAAAAATAAACATGATATGTGGTCTTATAAAAATATAAAACAACAGTGTCTAGTACAAACATATGAGTATGAAAAAAAATTGCGTTGTCTAATAATACCTTTGCATTCTTAAGTGTATTGACGATTAGATTCATATGGGACTGTTATAGTCAGTCATCATGGAATTCACAGGATGCAGGTAAAATAGGCACTATTTAAAGAATGGTAAGTTGGTTAGTTTTTTGTAGGAAATAATTTTATGGCTTTACCAACGCAAGAGTTGCAACCCCAAAAACAGTATGAAGGCAGAATTCAAGAAACTCCGCCACCAGGTACTCAAAATGATCCTTTGATTGCTAAAGGCTTACAAAAGGGACAATATCTAGGCATTTTCGCTTTTGTGATCGCCCTGATTGCTGTGATTGGATATTTTAGTCGCAGAGTCGAATACGCTATCTTATTCGCTGTTACCCTCAGTGTGATTTTGATTGTTTTCTTTTTAACGTTATAGCAGAGCAGTTTATCAATCAACGTATCTGCGAACAAAAGAATGGAGAAAAATTGTTTTATGAATAATCCAGTTTATCAAACAGTTGTTTTAGGCGGTGGCTTTACTGGGCTTTTTACAGCGTTGCAGCTTGCCCACGAACACTATCCTCGCTCTGTGATCTTAATTGATAGCAACGAACGCTTTTGCTTTAAGCCATTACTGTATGAGTATTTTAGTGGTGAGATGGATGCCTTTCAGGTATTGCCGCGTTTTACAGAATTGCTCAAAGGAAGCGGTGTGATTTTTGTTCAAGATACAGTGGAATCAATTGACTTGCATCAACGACAAGTTAAGTTAACTTCAGGAACCTGCTACGATTACAGCAATTTGGTATTAGCTTTAGGTAGTGTAAGTGGCTACTTTGGCGTCGAGGGGGCAAAAGAGTATGCTCTACCTTTTTGGACCGAAAAAGATGCGATCGCTATCGACCGACATTTGCATGACTGTTTGCGAAAAGCCGCCCAAACCGAAGATCCAGAACAACGTCGAAAATTACTTACATTTGCAGTCGTTGGTGGTGGTGCTTCAGGTGTGGAAATGGCAGCCACTTTAGCCGATTTGTTACCGAATTGGTATGCAGCACTCAGAGGCAATCCTCAAGAGATTCGAGTAGTACTTATTAACCACGGCAACGAAATTCTTAAGGGCGATGTCAACAGCAAATTACGTGAAACTGCTGAAACGCAATTGCAAAAACGCACCGTACCAGTAGAGATGCTGTTGGGGGCAGAAGTCACAGGTATTAGTCCCAACACACTTGAGTATAAGCGCGATGGCAAGTCTGTTACGCTGCCAACAAACACTACAATTTGGACAGCTGGCACTGCGACTAATCCGCTAATCAAAAACTTGCCAATCTCAGATGAACACCGAGACAAGCACGGTCGATTAAAAGTCACCAAAACCTTACAATTGTTTGATTTCCCAGAAGTTTTTGCAGGTGGTGATTGTGCTTTTGTAGAGGATACATCAATGCCCGCTACTGCACAAGTTGCATATCAGCTAGGAGCTACAATTGCCCACAACCTTAAAGCCATTGCTTTAGAAAAGGAACCGAAAACTGCTAAGGTTAGCTTACGCGGTACTCTGCTAAAACTTGGGTTAAATGAAGCTGCGGCTAACATTTTCGACGCTTTTGAAGTCACAGGCGAAGCCGCTCACTTAATTCGTCAAGGAACTTATTTAGAGCTACTGCCAACGCCAGTTCACAACTTCAAAGCAACGAAAGAATGGCTAGATGAACAGATTTTTCGCCACCACGTTGATCCTAACACTGCGAACAAGAAAGTTGTGCAGACAGCTGAGTTAGTTGGTGGTGCAGTCGTAGGTGTTTTAGTTGCAAGAAAATTACTCAAAATGTTAGGAGATGAGGACAAAAACAAGAAATAATGATTTAAAAAGAATTTAGAATCCACCAAAGGAGAAAGCAATGCCTGCTTTGCCTCTCAATAGTAATAACCTACCATATCCCGATCCCATCCATCCCGTCATCGTTCATTTCGTGATTGCGATGGTGTTTTTTTCCTTTTTTTGCGATGTGGTGGGCTATTTTACTCGCAACCACCGTTTGTTTGAAGTGAGTTTTTGGAATATCTTTGTTGCGGCGATCGCCATTTTCCTAGCCGTCATCTTTGGTCAGTTTGAAGCTGGTTTAGCCCAACCCTATCAAGCAGTCCAGCCAATACTAAATTCACACACAATAACCGGCTGGTCACTGGCAGCTATCCTTGTGGCTATCACAGCATGGCGCTTTGCCATTCGCGCCCGAGATCCACTGAAGATGCCAGTTGCTTACCTCGGTGCTGCCACATTTTTGATTTGCTTAGTTTCTTTGCAGGTATATTTAGGAAGCAAACTAGTTTGGGTTTATGGGTTGCATGTGGAACCAGTCGTTGAAGCAGCAAAGCAGGGGATTTTAAAATGAACTCGCAACTTATTGACCAGTTGTGGTTCAAGCTGGGTGCCAACGGATTACCCTACCAGATTCCAATACATCCAAATTTAGTGCATCTCACCCTCGGTCTATTCATTATCGGTATATTATTTGATATTGCAGGCACACTTTTTCCCTTAGAAAAACCAATCCTGAGATTTTTGAGTCTGCCTGTTATTCGTTCGGGCTTCTTTGATGTGGGCTGGTACAACTTGCTGGCTTGTACGGCGATTACATTTTTTACTGTTGCAGCAGGTTTTTTCGAGATTCTGCTTGCAAATCCACCAACTGATGTGAAAAGTCCTTGGGGATTGGGAGCTGGTTCAACCATGCTTTTGCACGGTGTCGGTGGTATTTTATTGTTAGCAGCGATCGTTGCTATGACTGTGTGGAGAGGATTGCAGCGCTACCGCTGGCGTAAGGATGCAACTCGGCAGGTGCAATGGAGCTATTTGTTAGTGGGCATTGTGCTAATGGGTATCCTTTATGTCCACGGAACGCTAGGGGCACACTTGGGCGGTGATTTTGGAATTCATAATACGGCTGGAAATTTGCTGCGACAAGGAAAAAATCCTAACGTACTGCTCAAGTAAGGGTGTAGGGGCTTGTTATGAGGAAAATTTTAAACATACTGCTATTGGCTGCTTTTATAGCAGTAATTCTTATTGCCAGCGGTTGGGTTGGACAGCAGGCGTACTCTTGGATGCCTCCTCAAGCAACAGCAGAAGCGAAACGGGTTGATGAGATCTTTAGCTTCCTAGCATCAATAGGAACGTTCATCTTCCTGGGACTGACTGGTATGATAGTGTTTTCGATGATTACTTGCCGTGCCCCCAGAGGAGACTGGAGTCATGGTCATCCCGTTAGGAATGATGCGAGGCTAGAGATTCTCTGGACAGTGGCTCCGACTGTACTTGTGTTGTGGCTTGCAATCCAAAGCTATAAAATTTATCAGGAATTGGATATCCTTGGTTTAACACAAGTGGTACACCTGCACATACCTATAGAAGAACCTGCTTACGCCGTCACAGTTAGCGAAAACCCCAAACCTGCTTCTCAAAATATTGAAGTAATCGCTAAGCAGTGGGTTTGGTCTTTCCGTTATCCAGGAAATGTTACCAGTAACGAATTGCATCTGCCGCTTAATCAGCGTACTGCCTTAACTCTGCATTCGGAGGACGTTATCCACGGTTTTTATGTCCCTGAGTTCCGTTTGAAGCAGGACATTGTCCCCAACCGCAAAATTGAGCTTGTGTTATCACCCACTCGGGAGGGCAAGTATCGGCTGAGTGATTCCCAATTCAGTGGTACTGACTTCGCCTTGATGCAGGCGGATGTTTACGTTGACTCTCCCGAAGCTTATAACCAGTGGGTTGCTGCTAAACGGTACAAACCGTAACAATCCGTAGCAATACGGGCAACTCCAGATCACTCCTTAAGTAAGAGTAGCCGTTATCTCACAAGTGTTAAAGTTCGTACCTTGGGATGTCGAATTAACTTAGATTCAAGCCAGTCCCAGGCTCTACAACTCAATAATTAAACAGACGAATTTGTTCATTAGCGTCGTCAGTGTTATTGAGAAAGTACCGAGAGATTAACTGATCGAGGCAAACATTACCAATGAGTTCCTAACAGGAATAAAATGCAAAACTACGTTTTCATTATTGATGTAAACAAGCAACCACTAAACCCAATTCGCCCCAAGCGAGCAAGAACCCTGCTGATGCGTGGAAAAGCGGCAGTTATAAGAATGTATCCCTTTACCCTCATACTAAAAACTGTTGTAGAGAATCCCGTATTAAGACCAGTAGAGTTAAAAATCGACCCTGATAGCAAAGTAACGGGACTGGCTTTAGTACAAGATGGCGAAGTTGTATGGGGTGCAAATCTTGAGCATAGAGGCGCAGAAATCAAATCAGATTTAGAGTCTAGATCTGCTGTTAGGAAGTCAAGGAGAAATAGAAAGACTCGGTACAGAAAAGCACGTTTTTTGAACAGAAAACGCACCCAAATGTGGCTTCCTCCAAGTCTGATGCACCGCGTCTTAACAATTGAGACATGGGTAAAAAGACTTTGTAGATATGTTCCAGTAACGGGTATTGTAATGGAATTAGTAAGGTTTGACACTCAAGCTTTGCAAAACCCAGAAATAACCGGTCAGGAATACCAGCAAGGTAAACTTTTTGGTTATGAAGTCAAAGAATACCTGTTAGCCAAGTGGGGCAGAAATTGTGTCTATTGTGGCAAGCAAGATGTCCCATTGCAGGTTGAACATATTCACCCAAAGTCCAATGGTGGCAGCGATAGAATTAGTAACTTGACCATTACTTGTGTTCGTTGTAATCAAAAAAAAGGGAGTAAGTCTATTGAAGACTTCCTAAAAAAGAAGCCGGATTTACTTCGTCAGATAAAAGTAGTACGATTAGCACCATTAAAAGATGCAGCAGCTGTTAACTCAACAAGATGGAAATTGTACCAATCTTTGAAAAAGATTTCTGGATTAAATATCGCTACCAGTACTGGTGGTCGTACTAAATACAACCGGATAAAAAACGGTTTCGATAAAGATCACTGGATCGATGCTTGTTGTGTTTGTGAATCTGGCTTAGGAGTTATTCTAAAGACCAAACAGGCAATGATGATTAAATCAACGGGTGTCGGTTCCGGACGACAAATGACACGGACGAACAAATTCGGATTTCCCTGCGCCAAACCTAAGCAGCGTTATCAGCATGGTTGGAAGACTGGCGATATTGCTCGTTTTATTGACGGCACAACAACTGGTCGCATAGTAGTTCAATCAGCATCCCGTTTAGAGATCCGTATAAACAAGCAGAGAATAGGTGGACAACTCAACAAGTTCAGCAAACTCCACTCAATGGATGGATATAATTACGCGTTCTGATTTCTCCCAGAACAATCCGTTGCGCTCCGTTTTTGGGCTATCTGATGATACGGCTTTCCCAGGCTGCTGCCCGTAAGTCAACTGTTAAGAATCGAACTTAAAACAGTTAACAGTTAACAGTTAACAGCGAACAGTTGCCAAAAAACACTGATAACTGATAACTGATAACTGGTTGATATAAATCCTCCTAGTTGAAAAAGAAGATGACAAATAACTCTATTGAAGATATGGGTAGGGCTAGCGAGTCCGAAAAGCCTAACTGGCGCGATTACTTGGGCTTTAGCAAAGACCATAAAGTCATCGGTGTCCAGTACATGGTGACGACTTTCATTTTCTTCTTGTTCGGCGGGCTGCTGGCTATGATTATTCGTGGCGAACTGGTGACGCCTGAATCAAGTCTGGTGAATCGCTCCCTTTACAATGGGTTATTCACGCTACACGGCACGGTGATGATCTTTTTGTGGATTATCCCGTTCATGGCAGGTCTTGCCAACTACTTAGTACCGCTGATGATTGGGGCAAGGGATATGGCTTTTCCACTCCTCAATGCGATCGCCTTCTGGATCATTCCCCCAGCAGGTATACTACTACTCTCAAGCTTCTTACTACCTGGTGGTCCTGCGCAAGCTGGCTGGTGGTCTTACCCACCCATTAGTCTCCAGAACTTATCGGATAAGTTAGTCAATGGCCAATTTATTTGGATTTTGAGTGTCATACTGCTGGGCATCTCATCAATTTTAGGGGGCATCAACTTCATCACCACCATTGTTTGGATGCGCGCCCCAGGTATGACGTTCTTCCGTATGCCGATATTCGTCTGGACAGTTCTGAGTGCGCAGATGCTGCAACTATTTTGCCTGCCCTCCCTCACCGGCGCATTGATACTACTGTTTTTTGACCTCAGTTTCGGGACAAATTTCTTCAAATCGTCGCAAAATGGGGACCCAATCATCTACCAGCACCTGTTTTGGTTCTATTCCCATCCAGCGGTTTACGTTATGGCGCTACCCGCTTTCGGTATTTTCTCGGAGATTCTTCCAGCGTTTTCCCGTAATCCGTTGTTTGGTTATCGGTCAGTAGCGATCGCCTCATTTGGAATTGCTATAGTGAGCACTTTTGTCTGGGTACACCATATGTTCACCAGTGCCACCCCTGACTGGATGCGGATACTCTTCATGCTCTCCTCAATGTTGGTCGCCATACCTACTGGTGTCAAAGTGTTCGCTTGGACTGCTACAGTCTGGAACGGCAGGCTGCATCTTTTGACACCAATGCTGTTTGCGTTGGGAGGTGTAGTGATGTTTATTTTCGGTGGTGTCACTGGCGTCATGCTCAGTTCAGTGCCATTTGATATTCACGTCAACAACACTTACTTCGTGGTGGGTCACTTCCACTATGTCGTCCACAATACGATCACGATGGCAATTTTTGCCGCAATTTACTTCTGGTTTCCTAAGATAACCGGAAAGATGTACGCCGAGGGCTGGGGCAAGGTACATTTCTTATTAACTTTCATCGGTGCCAACTTGACTTTTTTCCCCATGCATGCATTAGGTTTACAGGGTATGCTGCGCCGAGTTTCCTCCTACGATCCACGCTATCAAGGATGGAATGTTATTGTTAGCGTTGGGGCGTTCTTGCTTGGGATGGCGACGTTGCCCTTTATTGCAAATATGATAGGTTCTTTACTACTAGGGTCTAAAGCATCTGATAATCCCTGGCATGCCACAGGGTTGGAATGGAAAACTTCTTCACCGCCTCCAAAGGAGAACTTTGACGAAATTCCAGTTGTAAACGAACCGCCCTACCACTACAACGATAGATCCGAACCGACGCCAGAAGCTGTCATTCAAGAATAGCTGCAATTTTATCTAAGAAGCAATCATGGAAAATCCTATTCATTTATTAGAAGAAATATTAGATGAAAGTCCTATCCACTTCTATAAGTTGCGGCGATATCTACCGATTTGGCTGCACCGGTTCATACCGATAGGTGGCGGAAAAGCTGATGACGAGCATGGCAAAACGCTATTTGGTTTTACCGTCTTCCTGCTGTCGGAAAGCATCGTCTTCTTAAGTTTTTTCTTTACATATATTGCTCTGCGGTTGACGACTCCCAACTGGCTACCACCTGGTGTGTCCGGACCAGAATTATCTGGTTTTACGATTTTTAACACATTAGTGCTCCTTTCCAGTAGCTTAGTCATTCAATTGGCAGAAAATGCTCTGAAGCGTCGCAAAATTCGCAAATTTCGTTTGTTATGGCTGATCACTTCAGCTATGGGAACCTACTTCTTGATCGCTCAAGCAATTGAGTGGAGTCAGCTCAACTTCGGGCTGACTACGGGACTCGTTGGGGGGACATTCTACGTGCTAACTGGCTTCCACGGTTTGCACGTTCTTGTGGGTGTGCTTCTACAAATACTGATGGTGATTCGTTCTTTTATTCGGGGTAATTATAACAAAGGTCACTTTGGTGTGAGTGCAACAACTTTGTTCTGGCACTTTGTTGATGGGATTTGGGTGATTCTGTTCTCGCTTTTGTATATTTGGTAGGGCGATCGCTATGATTAATAAAAGAGAAATAATCTATAGCAATCCGAATTGAATCGTGAGAAAATACGCAGATTTTACATCCAATGTAAAAGTAAAATTTGATTTAATATTGGCGATTAGAAATCGCGGCTATACAGACGAAACCCGCCTGCGCGGGTTATTTTATGAAGTCCACGTAGGTGGACTTTGTTTGTGTAGTAGCGATTTCTAATCGCCCAATTATTTCCTATATTTACAATAATTAAGTAACTTTGTCTCCCAACGTGGTAAAAGTATTCAATAACCGTCATTTGACGACTTCTCTTAACAATATTTTTTAAGGTATAAAATTAGGTGCGTTACTCATTATTTTTCTTCTGCTTGCCCCTTGCAACCCTAGCAAGCCTTAGCTACCTTGCCGTCGCCAGAGCACAAATCACTCCTGATAACAGTCTCGGTGCGGAAAGTTCTGTTGTTGCTCCCAATGTTGAGATTAAGGGCATCCCTAGCGACAGGATTGACGGGGGCGCAACTCGTGGGGCGAACCTGTTTCACAGTTTTCAGGAATTTAATATCAATGCTGGTAGAGGAGCTTATTTTTCCAATC
>NZ_CAWPKW010000139.1:0-85487 GCF_963888615.1 Brasilonema octagenarum UFV-OR1
AATTCTTGGCGCTCTTGGCGACGCCAGTCACCTACGGAGGGAAACCCTCCTGCAGTGCTGGCTCGTCTTGGCGGTTCGATAAATTAAGCTTTTTGGCTATTTTTGCGTAAGTCCTAAAGAAGTCAGGGATCTTGTTTTTTTAAGACTCCTCACCTTTTACTCTTTACTTGCCTGTGCTTGGCTCGTAGCGTGCAACTTAAGAAAACTATCAAAAGCGTACCAACCTAACACATACCAAGGAATAGTTTCCAATTGCAATCCCTTAGTAAGCAACTGCCGAATAGAAAACACACCCAGTCCCAAAGGAAAAAGCAAGCGCAAATCAACAGCATTATTCGTCGCTTGTCTAACTCGCTTATTCAAGTCAACAACTGCATTTGATACTTCTGCTGCGGCTTCAGATTTTCCTAATGTGACATCACCAAAAATAATTCCTAAATCACATAATGTCGCGTAAACATTGTCTCGACTTACATCGTCACCATCGTGATTGATGACGATACTGCCATTTTGAATATTAGTCCGTACTTGGTTAATATTAGGATTTGCTTGCAGCGCATTAGCAATCCGTTGCATGTCCCCAGATTGACGATGGGGGTGTGCAACTCTCAAACGCAGTCTTCCTGGAGTAGAACTGACAACCCGCGTAGATATTGGTTGAAAAACTTTTTTTATAGATCTTTCTTCAATCACTTTTGGCATATCAGTGAGATTAATATAACCATTTTTTGACACGTAATTATCCTCCTAATTCAGAAATTCGTAATTCGCAATTGAGCAGAAAAATGATTGCGAACTACGAATTTCCTTGGTGTTCCCTGGCTCAGCCAAGGAACACGAAATTAATCGAAAGCTATGCACCATTATCGAGCGTATTGTCAACAGGGGAACCCACAACATCAACTGCTGGTAGCTGTCTTCCTTCAGCAAGTTCTGCTCTTGCTTCGGCTACCATGTCCTCCCAACTTTCGCCAACTTCTGCAACGGCTCCCTTGCTTTTTTCAAAAAGAACAAGTCCGCCTTTGATGATTGATTTGGCTATGGGTTTACCAATACCTGTGACAATCGGAATGACGACAGGTGCGAGGAGTACTGCTCCAATACCAGCTATAATACCAGGTGCGCCAGCGTCTTCAACAAAATCGGTGATTTTAGGTGCCATGATTATTTTCCTCCTGTGAACGGGAAAAGTTTTTACAAAGTTGTTCAGTGTACTATCGTTAAGATAGCTATCTCCGAATAGCTGATGGTAGAGCTTTTTGTTTGCGGTTTTTGAGAATTGGGCGCAAACCATTAACTCCCGCAACAACTGTTGAGCCATTATTAACGACAGTTGCTGCTAAGGGGTTAAGACCAAACAAAACTGCGATCGCTAATGCTGCTACGTTAGGAACAGCGATCAGAGTCGTGTTTTGCTGAATTATTTGCCTAGCATTGCGGGCAATTTCAATCGCCTCCAACAAACCATACAAGTCATTCTCCATTAGCACTACGTCTGCTGTCTCGCGAGCGATTTCAGAACCATTGGCAAAGGAAACAGAAACATCAGCATAGGCTAATGCTGGCGAATCATTGATTCCATCACCAACAAATGCAACTGTCTTACCTTGTTCGTGCAGCTCACGGACAACAGTTGCTTTCTGCTCAGGAAAAGCTTCTGCGTGGGTGTGCGTTGGAGGAATTCCCAATTGAGAGGCTACAGCGCTAGCAGTTCGTTTATTATCCCCAGTCAGCATGTGGACCTCCACACCTTCGGCTGTCAAGAGCGCTGTGATAACTTCTCGGCTTTCTGAACGGAGTACGTCACTATACTCTATCATACCTTGAAGTTGACCATTGCTAGCAACATAAATGACTGAAGTTGCCTGCTTTTGATGTCCATTGAGATCCATCTCAACGCCTTCTTGACGCAGATAGCGCTCACTACCCACGTAAACAGTTTCCCCGTCAATGTCTGCACGAACACCTAGACCAAGTTGGTAGTCCCACTTAGTACGGGAAAGCGTTTGTACTCCTTGTTCTTGAGCATAGCGGACGATCGCCTCCGCCACTGGGTGAGTCAGACGCTGCTCAGCCGCTGCAGCAAGTTCCAGGACTCGTGTTGTTGATGTTGCAGGATTTCGACTTTCGACACCAACAACAGCCACTTCACCTTTAGTCAATGTGCCTGTTTTATCAAACACAATGGTGTCAACTTCTGCAAGTTTTTCTAGTGCTCGTCCGCTACGAATCAGAACACCGTGCCGTGCTGAGTATGTTAGCGCGGCTAATACAGTTGTTGGTATTGAGACACGAATTCCAGTGCATAAATCGAGAGTGAAGATGCTGGCTGCTCGTGCTGGGTTACGAGTAAGGGCAAATACTGCCCCGCCAAGTAGCAATGTTGGTACGACTGCTTTTTGAGCAATATTCAGAGCCTGGTTTTCCATACGGGTATCGTGAACAGGAGCTTCTTGCATTAACCGAATGCTCTGTCCAGCACAAGTATCATTACCGACTCGTTCCGCCGAAATATAAATTCGTCCCTCGCGCATGAGAGTTGAGGCGTAAACGGTTTGTCCCTTTTTCTTCAACACGGGCATAGACTCACCAGTGAGTTTTTGCTCATCCAGTAACGCTTTACCTCGTAGGATAGTACCATCAACTGGAACTTGTTCACCCGGATAAACTATGACTGTATCGCCTCGGTGTACATCTTGGATCGGAATTTGCACCTTTTCGCCATCGCGTTCCACCCAGACAAACTGTCCCAGGGAACTGAGTAGATCCAAAGTTTGTTGAGCTGAAGAACGAGCCGTGCGATCGCGTATATTCTCGCCAATTTCAATCAAACTCAGCATCAGCGCAGGTGTGAGAAATTGACCCTGGACTGTGGTAATAGCAATAGCAATAAAATCTAGAAAGTCAATATTCAGTTTTCGCTCATCCCTGATCCCCTCCCAAGCTCGTTTGAAAACAGGTAATGTGGCAAGGGCGATAGTTCCTGCAACCATCACAGGCGGAATAGACCATCCTATCGGTCCACCCAACACAGCCAAAGCCGTAGCCAAACCCGAAAGTTGCATTCCTGGCCAAGATTTTTCTTCTGCATCCGATGCAGGTTTAGGCTGGGAGGGTTTAAGAACGACAACTTCACTAGCTGCTTGAATTAAATGATCCAGATGCGAACGTATCTTAGTATCTGAAACTTTGCTGGATTTATAAGTCACTGTTAGTGACGCGGCTGCACGTTTAACACGAACACTTGTCACAAGGGTGTCAGCTTCTAATAACACTTGTAGGCGCTGTGCATAATCTGCATCAGAAAGCAAACGAGGTACTCGCAACCTCACTCTTTCCGGGAGCCTATGCACAATACTATATGAAACTTCGGAAGACTTAACCTCTGGGTGTCCATTTGAGTGTCCATTACTCTCAACTCTAGAAATCCCATTTTTTGCTGCTACAGCTACTTGGGATGCATGACCTCTGGAAGTTGGTAGTTGTACACTGAGTTTTGCCATTTCTTCTCTCTAATACAAAGTTTGTTCAAATTGGAGTTTTAAAAATCTGCTGCTTTGAGATTAAGACAGGGTACTTCAGGCAGTTCAAAGACAACTGCCTTGAGACTTGGTGGGGCTTGAATTTGACTGCCCTAATTGCAAAAGTGGGCAAGACTCTCTTCTAGTTCACTGATGGAAACTACAGTATCGCTAGCAGCAGATTGAATCAGAGTGGATAAATATGATATGACCTGTTCCAAAAGGTTTAAAGAAGGTTTTTTGGAATTGGGCATTATTCCAGACTTGTAGGTAATGACAATTGAGGCTGCGGCGCTATTAACGCGTTTGCCAGTAACTAGAGGATCTCCTTTAAGCAACGCTTCCAAGCGTTGGACGTATTTTGAATCTTTGGCTATTCGAGGTATACGAAAACGTACTCGTCCTGGAATGGCATGAGCAATGCTATATGCTACTTTTGCTGGTTGCTTTGCTTTGTGATAAGTCTTATCAGGAGTATGATTCGACTGTTTTGATGAGGTAGGTATCTTGTCTGCTTCTTTTAATTCGGAGTTTGGGGAGACTTTGGCTGTCTCTAATTTAGAGTCCAAACATGTTTCCATCCTGACAAGTTCAGGACTAGATAAGACGTTAGCCTTCACAGGTTCATAACCATTCTCTTTTTCTTTGTTGACAAGTTCAGGACTAGATAAGACGTTTGCCCCCACAGGTTCATAACCATTCTCTTTTTCTTGTGCAACACTCAGACGAGCAGCTGCTTGAGGTACGGAGGATGAACTCACTGGCTTTTCTTCTGGTTTGCCTGCAAACTCAATGATACTAGCCAAACACAGACGCATCTGCACATCTGGCACTCCAGGTTGGTAATCTATGACAATAGATCCTGCGTTCTCGTTAACTTTGTGACTTATAACCCGAGGATCACAAGCAAGCAAAGTCAGCAAGCGCTGCACATATATGGGATCTACAGATATTTGAGGGACACAAAAGCCTACGCTACCAGAAGTTGCATAGACAATACTGTAAGCGATCGCACAATATGCTTTTGCTGTTGGATAACTAGTCTGTTGTTCTACGACCTGAGATTCTCTATATGAGTGGGATGCTAATTGCGTTGTTAAACCAGCCATTTATGTCCTCCAGTATTCCTTGGTCTGGAACAGGGTCTAATGGAAAGTTCGCCATAAAGGATAGAGCTGTATTCAAAGCTGGAGATTTAAAATCAGACCACAGACCAGGTGTTTCTACTATGGGTTGCTGTTTTAGCGTTGTTGATTTTGGAGGTTCTTCGCTAGGCTGATCAACTGGTTGTGTCAGGGCTTGGTTTGTTTTTCTCTTTCTGGCGTTAGTTTGCGCAGTTAATTTGGCAGGTTCTTCGCTAGGCTGATCAACTGGTTGTGTCAGGGCTTGGTCTTCTATCTTTATGGGGTTTGTTGGCGCAATTGTTTTGTCTGCCAATAGCATCAAACCAACCCAATGAGATACTGGAATCTCTGATTTATAGGTAATAGCAATAGATGCAGCATCCGGGCTGACGCGTACGTTTGTCACTTGGGGTTCTGTTTTGAGTAACCTTTCGAGTCGTCGTGCATAGGCGCGATCGCGTCCAATTCGAGGCACATTCAACCGGATACGTCCTGGAATCGCATGAACTACGCTGTAAGCAATTTCTGCAGGCTGTGCTGCTACTTCAATAGATTTATGCTCCACTTTCGATAATGAAGGTTGGTCAGTTGTATTGGGTTTTGTCGAAGATTTATTATTCTCTGCTTTTCGCGAAGAAGGGACTGCACTTGTTTGTGATTTTGATTGAAGTTCGTCTATAACCCGACGAGTCGCATTTGCTGTCACATAGTAAACTGGAATCGATGCCAAACCGCTGATTCCGAGTCCTCCAGTGACTGCCAATCCCGTAAATAAGGGAATAAACGAAATGCCTTGCTCTTTCCAAAAATTAGGAGATTTCCATGCAGCGAAAGGGTCTTTTAAACTTCCTGTCTGAGCCGAAGCTTGCAACGGATGTATGTTCAATTGCTGGAGTCGTTCCAACATTTGAGGTAAGGGCAGTTTCTTCTCATCAAAGTTAACAACTAAACTGCCTGTTTGCTCATTGACAAAGACTTCCCTCACGCCGTCTTGCTTTCGTAACTGTTGAGAGATTGTTTCAAATATCGAGTTATGACTACCGTCAGTAGCGCGGATTCTAACGCGTCCTGTTGTTGCATGAACAACTTGCAATTCAACTATGGGTGGCTGCATCAGTGACTCTGCACCAGATTTGTTAATAGTTTCACTTGATTCATCGCTTAATTGCTGAGACGAGAATAAATCCACAGGCTCTTTTTCCTGAGGACTTACTCTCTCGCTACTACTGAGAGTTTTGGCCATTTACCCGATTACTGCGTCAAGCCTGATGGTTAACAATAGGTTAAGTGTACCTTAATTTCTTAGGTGAATTTTCATTCTTCAGAATGATTTATAGTTAAGTATTGTTAACAAGTTGTTTTTGATATTGCTGTTCTGTGATTATATCCAAAGTACTTTCCAGCCTATCCAGAAAGATGATACCATCAAGGTGGTCATGTTCATGTTGAAAAATACGAGCGACAAAATCAGTAAATTCCTGCTTTTGCGTTTTGCCATGTCGGTCTGTGTATTCCACTTCAATTTCTCGGTATCTGGGAACTAGCCCCCTAATCCCTGGAACACACAAACAACCCTCCCAGCCTTTGACTATCTCGGTCGAATGGGCAATGATTTTAGGATTAATCATCGCAGTTGGTTCCATTTCTGGAGCGTTGGGATATCTGGGATTGGGGCGAGAGGCAACAATAAATAAACGAGAAGATTGAGCCACTTGAGGTGCAGCAATACCGACACCATTAGCTTGATCAACTGTTGTTACTAGATCGTCAATTAGTTTTTGAATCTGCTCATCATTGATGTTTTCAACGAAGGATCCTTTTTGACGTAGTATCGGCTCGCCTAGTTGAAGAATTGATAATAATTCACCCATAATAACTTTTAATAATAGCTCTCATCGAGAAAATTTATGAAAGAGAAAATATGAATCAGGAATATTTGTTTCATTCATAATTCATACTTTATCATTTTTATTCTGCTACTGCGGGCGCATAAATAAACATACCATTCAAATGAGTGCGAAAAGCTTATAAGGTCAGCTTCTTGTGAAGTGCGTCCCTCTAGGACATGTTTGGAATGAGCCAATGAGCGAATTCAGCTTTTATACCTTTCATACCATTTCACAATCGGACCTGATAAAAATAATTGGTCTTTAATTCTTTCTCCCTGCTCCCTGTGCTCGCGTGCTCTCTATTTGTATCAAGCTTAAAGTGAAACGGTATTAGCGGTATTAGCTTCCACGTCGAGCTGGTAAAGGTGCGGGTTGAATAGCTATTTGTGTTGTTTGCCCATTACGTATAACTTCCAATTCTAAAGAAGAACCAATTTTACTCTTTTCGACTATCTTTTGCACTTCTTCTATTTTAGTGACTGGCTGGTTACTAATGCTTTGAATCACATCTCCTGTTTTTAGTCCAGCAGAAGCTGCGGGAGAACGGGGTACAACATCAATTAATAAAACTCCCTTATCTGTTGTCAAGTTAATACCGAATTTTGAATTCACTTGTTCTTTAATATCTGGAGTCAAAGTCGCCATTGTAATACCTAAATAAGGATGTTCAACCTTACCTTTTGCGATTAATTGCTGAGCAATCCCCTGTGCGGTATTGATCGGAATGGCAAATCCTAACCCTTGAGCGCCGCGAATGATCGCTGTATTCATCGCAATCACATCTCCGCGAGCATTTAACAGAGGTCCACCAGAGTTACCAGGGTTAATAGCAGCATCAGTTTGAATGTAATCAACACGTTTATCAGTAACACCAATGTCACTGCTAGAACGACCTGTAGCGCTGATAATCCCAGATGTAACTGTATAGTCCAAACCCAAAGGATTACCGATCGCAATCACCGCTTCTCCTGGTTGTAATGACTCAGAGTTACCTATAGAAACAGTTGGCAGGTTATTTGCTTCTATTTTAATCACAGCAACATCAGTTACCGGGTCTTCACCCAGTACGCGTCCCTTAAAAGAGCGACCATCTTTCAGTTTTACTGTGACGCTTTGAGCACCGTTCACCACATGGGAATTGGTCAAGATTTGACCGCCAGCGTTAATAATGAACCCAGAACCGCTACCCTTTTCGATTCTTTGTCTTGGCGGTTTTGAGCCAAAAAATCGCCTAATAACTGGATCGTCAAATTCCTCGGGAACTTGAGCAACAACAGTCCTTGCAGCATCAATACGAACAACTGCGGGTCCTACTTTTTGTACGACTCCAACAACGAAGTTAGGATTATTGGACGAAGAGACAACAGGTAAAATACTTGGGGAGGGGTTATCTGTTGTCTTTTGGACTGATGTTTGAGCCTGAGCATCTGTTTTTGTAGCATTAAGCGTACTTACAGGGATAGAACAACCCCCAATAGAGATCACTGTCCCACAACCAAGCAGCATGAGCAAAATACCATTTCTTGACCACCTTTGGGACAAACGCGTTTTTGGGAACACGGAAACGGGGAGATGGGGTGAGTGAGGGAGGGAGGGAGTCACAGAGCCAGGGAGGGAGAAGGATGAGGAGAGAGCTTCTCCCCTGCGGCTGTGTTTTCCTTGTTCTGTTTGCGGCTGAAAGTCATAGTCTGTGGTCTTCATTTGTCTTTGCTTCTCCGTATGAATCTATGGGTGATAAAATCTTGGCTACAGGGGGTAGAGCAAGAATGATGACAACTCAACGGCAAGTGTTCAGATCTAGAATGTTGTTTGCACTTCCTTGTACTTGCTTATATCTTCATTATTATTGTGACCATTGCCGAGCATTGGTGGTAAATTATGGAAATGCCCATAGAAAATCTGTGGAGTCAGGTACTGGAACGCTTACAACTAGAGCTATCCCGTCCCACCTTTGAAACTTGGATCAAAACCGCGAGCGCTGAGCGATTGGAAAATAATTGCTTGGTAATTTTTACTCCTAACCCGTTTGCTCGTAATTGGTTACAGAAATATTACATAAAAACAATTGCTAACGTTGTACAAGATATTCTTGGTTATCCTGTAGATATTTATATCACTGTTAATCAAGGTGATGAAGTTTCTGATGTCAAGGAACAAGAAGCTTCTTGGGGATTTCAAACTCAAACCAGTCCAACAGATGGGCTCCCTCAAAACCGACTAAAAACGACAGAATTAAATCTCAAGTATGTATTCTCTCGATTTGTAGTTGGTGCTAACAATCGTATGGCTCATGCTGCTGCATTAGCAGTTGCTGAATATCCTGGAAGAGAGTTTAATCCTTTATTTTTGTGTGGTGGTGTGGGTTTAGGGAAAACTCACCTAATGCAGGCAATTGGTCACTATCGATGGGAAATTAGTCCAGATTCAAGAATATTTTACGTCTCTACTGAGCAATTTACGAATGATCTCATTGCTGCGATTCGTAAGGACAGTATGCAAAGTTTCCGAGAGCATTACCGTGCTGCTGATGTCCTTTTAGTGGATGATATTCAGTTTATTGAAGGTAAAGAATATACTCAAGAAGAATTTTTCCATACTTTTAATACTTTACATGAAGCTGGTAAGCAGGTCGTCTTAGCTTCTGACCGTCCTCCCAACCAAATTCCTGGGTTACAACAACGTCTGTGTTCCCGATTTTCTATGGGGTTAATTGCTGATATCCAATCGCCAGATTTAGAAACAAGAATGGCAATTTTACAAAAAAAAGCTGAGTACGAAAATATTCGTCTTCCAAGGGAAGTTGTTGAGTATATTGCTTTTCACTATACTTCTAATATTCGAGAGTTGGAAGGAGCATTAATTCGTGCATTAGCGTATATTTCTATTTGGGGTTTACCAATGACGGTAGAAAATATTGCACCCGTTTTAGAACCACCAACGCAGAAGGTAGAAGCCACACCAGAAGCAATTTTATCAGTGATAGTTGAGAGTTTTGATGTATCAATAGAAGACCTTAAAGGGAATTCACGGCGACGAGAGATTAGCTGGGCGCGTCAAATAGGAATGTATCTTATGCGACAACATACAGATCTGAGCTTACCAAGAATAGGAGAAGAATTTGGTGGAAAAGACCATACAACGGTTATGTATAGCTGTGAAAAGATTACCCAACTGCGACAAACAGATCAAAACTTGGTGAAAACACTGCGTCAATTGAGCGATCGCATTAACATGGCTAGCCGTCCTCACAAATCATCTTGACAAAAACAAACAAAATAAGTAAAAAAGCGCGAACAAATCGAGCTATTACCAATGACTAATGACTAATGATCAATGACCAATGACTACCTTGACGAGTAAACTTTATTTGTACCAAGCGACTTATTGTGTTTTCCACAAGAAACGGTTACCTCAAGTGTTAAGTTAAGTATAAAGAATCTTTAAGATAAAATTGCTTTGTGGAAAGTTTTTTATTTTTTGTGGAAAACTTTCCACAAATCTGTGGAAAAGTACTTAAGTATAAATACTCTGTGGAAAACTAACCCTATTTTTCCACAAGTTTTCCACAGCTAGCAACCTGTTAAAGCATCTTTGAAGTAGACGTGCATCAAGTTTTCCACAATTTCCACAGGTACGACGACTGAATAACTAAAAATAATAAAGTTGACGAATGATTCCTTGATGGTACAAGCTCCCGGACTCGTCCGTGGAATCAATAGTTTAATCCAAAATTCTCAAGTCCTGGATCTGTCCGTGGGATCAATCCAAAATCTAAAATCTAAAATCTAAAATCTAAAATCCAAAATTGTCTGACCATGAAATTAGTTTGCACCCAAAGCGACCTTAGTACTAACCTCTCACTCACCAGCCGTGCTGTACCTTCACGCCCAACACATCCAGTACTTGCCAACGTACTACTACAAGCGGATGCTGAAACTAACCAAGTCAGCTTAACGGCATTTGATCTGAGTTTGGGTATCCGTACTAGTTTTAGCGCCGAAGTCTTGCACTCTGGAGAAATTGCGATCCCCGCCAAGCTGCTTAATGACATCACTACTCGCCTTCCAGAAGGTGAAATTACTCTAGAAAATGAATCAACTTCTACAGATGATCCCTTAGCAGGGGAAGGCTCAATTGTGACTCTGATACCCAAAAGCGGGCGTTATCAAGTACGCGCAATGGGAGCACAAGAGTTTCCAGAACTCCCTGTTATCGAAAATACTCCAGCACTACATATTCCTGCTGGTGCATTAATTGAAGGATTACGAGGTTCTTTATTTGCAACTAGTGCAGATGAAACCAAACAAGTTCTCACCGGCGTACATTTAACAGTTCAACAAGACACACTGGAATTTGCAGCAACTGACGGACATCGTTTAGCTGTCGTACAGACGACTAATGAGAGTCCAGACACAAATACGGAAACTGGCTTAGAAGTGACAGTACCAGCCAGAGCATTAAGAGAACTAGAACGAATGCTGGCTCACGCGCACTCAGAAGAGGAACCTGTGGCGTTGTATTTTGACCAAGGTCAGGTTATTTTTGAATGGCAAAATCAAAGGCTGACAAGTCGTACTCTGGAAGGACAATATCCTGCTTATCGTCTACTCATTCCCCGACAATTTGAGCGAGAATTGGTTTTAGATAGGCGACAATTCTTAAGTGCTTTAGAACGAATTGCTGTCTTCGCAGATCAAAAGAATAATGTTGTTAAGGTGAGCATGGATAGCGAAGAACAGGAGATTACTATATCCTGTGAAGCTCAAGATGTTGGCAATGGTAGAGAATCAATGTCAGCACAGATATTAGGAGAAGATATAGATATTGCTTTTAATATTAAATATTTGATGGAAGGTTTAAAAGCATTGCCATCTGTTGAAATTCACGTGCAGCTAAATGGAAACTTGACCCCAGTGATTTTCACTCCAGTTGGTGGTTTTAAGATGACTTATTTAGCGATGCCTGTTCAATTGAGGAATTAAAAAAGAATCCAAAAGTCTTCTCGTTCCTTGCCTCTGGCAAGGAACGAGAGAGACGAGAGAGCTTATTACGCCGCAGCAAAACGGATTTTGAGATAGTCTCCGTCCATTTTTGCCCCTCCAGGTTGCAGTGCGGCCAAAGCTTGTGGCAAAACTAAATTTCGGCGATGATTACCAATAGTGATGTTTAATTCATCTCCACTTTTACTGAGTTGAACTTGATTTTTGGGAATGCCTGGTAAATACAATTCCAAACTGTATTGATTATTTTCTTGAACAACTCTTATTGTGGTTTCTTTGTAATAAACCTGAGTTGGATCTTCATCTTTGTACAGTGTTTCCTTCAGACGTTCTAAAGCAGCCAAACCACACATCTCTTCAGAATACAGTGGAACTTCCTTGACAGGTAACGGATGGAAGTTTTCATGAATTTCGTGGCGGTACTGCTTTTGATTCTCTTTCCAACGCTGGAAAAAAGGATCTTCTACTGCTTCGGGAATAATCCGATTTGCGACGACTAAATCTGTTGCAACGTTATATAAGCTCAAATAAGCATGAGCGCGCAGAGATTCTTTAATCACCATTTTTTCAGGATTGGTGACAAGCCGTACTGAGGTTTGAGTGTTATCTGTTAATACTTTTTCCAGAGCTTCTATTTGTTGATAGAATTCATAAGGTGCGTCCATCACCTCTTTGTCTGGTAAAGAAAAACCAGCAATTGGTTTAAAAAAAGGTTCAACTAAAGGTCTTAGTGCAACAGAAATGTTTTGGAAAGGTTTGTAAAAACGCCGCATGTACCAACCACCAACTTCTGGTAAACTCAACAGACGTAGTGCTGTACCAGTAGGGGCTGAGTCAATAATCAAAACGTCAAACTCACCCTCATCGTAATGGCGTTTCATTCTGACCAAGCTGAAAATCTCATCCATGCCTGGTAAAATAGCTAATTCTTCCGCCTGCACTCCATCTAAACCCCGTGCTTGTAAAACTTGAGTGATGTAGCGCTTTACAGAACCCCAGTTTCCTTCTAGTTCAAGTAGTGCATCCAGTTCCGCACCCCACAAATTCGGGCGAATTTGTTTGGGTACATGTCCCAGTTCTAGATCAAAACTGTCTGCCAGAGAGTGAGCAGGATCTGTACTCAAAACAAGTGTACTATAACCCAGTTCTGCACAACGAAGTCCAGTGGCGGCGGCTACGGAGGTTTTTCCCACGCCGCCTTTGCCTGTCATTAGAATTACACGCATGGATGGTTTTGTCCAAGATGAGAAGTGTTTACATTTATTTACATTATGAACTCTTTAAGGGAAATAAATGCTGTTTCAGGACATCTAAACGCGAACAATGCCAATAATCTATGTGAGACACAATTAACCCTTGAGGGTTGAAACGCAATTCACTCCAGCCTGGGATAGAAATACGTGGCTTCCAAGGAAGGGGGGTATTCCAGCTGAGTGTCCACTCAGTTTTGATTGTGTCTCCTGTACGATTCATGCTGTGCAAGTCCATTTTGGTATTTAAAAACCAAGTACCGATGAGTTTAATCATCTGCTTGTACTTTTCAACACCACGAAATTTGTTGAGCGGATCTTGAAAATAAACATCTTGAGCGTAGACGCTGTATGTTTGATTATCAGGAAATCTTTGATAGTCTTGTTTGAGAATTTCAATGAGATTCATAATGAAATAATCCAAAAGACAAAGTGAAAAAACTTAAAGAATGAATATCTTATATATCTTATAAAGAATAATCGATGCTCAACACATGAAGTCATTCCTACTGTTCTGCCAATTCATGCTTCCTTTCCACAGGTGCAAAATGTCAGCAACAGTAAATTTATGTGTCAAGCAAATAGACACTGATATTTACACGTATGTAATAATAAAAAAAATAACTTGAATAATAACCATCTATGACTAAAATCTGGTCTAAAATTTTGAACTGGAAAGGAGGCAAAAAGCAGATTGTCCTTTGATTTCTGGCGAGAAAACAACTTTCGACTTGAGCCTTGGGGGAGTGACTACCAACCCCCAATTGATATAGAAGAACTTTCGGAATCGGCTAGTGAGGTTGACGCCACCGTAGAAGAAACCGACTGGAGCAAGTTTTGTAAGCGTCGTCCTCAGATTGATTTGCCCCAACGACTAATTTTTATCGATGGTCGTCGTCGCATTGATGCTGCCCTTGTCGGTGGTAGTGGCAATACAATTAATTATGGAGTCTTTGGTACCATCGCTGTGGGTGCAGTACTTGTAGATAGAAGCACCCACACCGCTAAGAGCGAGAACTTCAATATCCGCCGCATTTTGGGATTTGGAGGTAACCAAAAAGCGCCACTGACGCACATTCCTTGTCCTTTTGGAAGTGGGGCGGAATTAGTCTATGAGCCAGCCGAACCTTACGTAGAAAATAATCCTGACATTCGCAAGAATCTGGTTCAGAATGCAATGCTCAAGGCAGAGGCGACTCTGGCAAAGCAAAATTATACCATGCAAGCAGATACTTTAGTGATTCGCGATGGGCGACTACCGTATAATTCGCCGAATTTTACTGTGGGCTATGTGAAGACTATGCACAAAAACTATTTGAGCGAAAAACATGCAGACTTGTTGTGGGAATTAAAACCAACAGAGCGATCGCCCATCTTCTTAATCAAAGAACAAAACCGACCTCACTGGAGTTGGTATCTCAAAAGCGGCAATTCCCAAACTAACTCCCAAAGTTTAGGCTACCACGATTTGCACGGCATTGTGCGACTTGAATTGTCTAACGAAATTCCTCTAGAGACAGCCCAAAAGATAGCTGACCAAACCACCTATCTCATCCCTGAATATGCTTCCCATCCTTACAAAGACCCCCGCGCACCGCAAAACCTCACTCCTGTTGGCGCACTCGAACGCGAATTGGGACGGCGGATGGGCGATGCAAATCTCATTAAACGACGCGTGCAACACTATTTAGCTTCTTTAGGAGTTACGCCATGACGACTCCCATTGGTTATGTTCTTGGTACTCAAGAGGCGACTCCCCTAGAATTTTGGGTTGCAGTGTTACCCGGTCATGTTTTGCGCCTTGATGATGTGATAGAAGTGCAAACTCATCGACCTGATGGTGGCGAAATTGTTCACTTTTATGGTGTTGTGGATCATGTCCGCACATTATATGAAGGAACGCAATTTGACACAGATACTTTCTTAGTTAAAAGTGGTAGTCTACCAGTAAATATTTCTTATGCCGCCCATATTCAAGTCACACGAATTGAGCCAGAAGAATACTTACCACCACAACCAGGAGACACCGTCAATCTAGCTGTGGATGAAGATTTAAAACGTGCTTTACACTTTGATGGTATGGAAAAACGCATCAGCGCAGGAACGATGCGTAACAGTGACAGCAACATCAGGAAGAATTAGAACGAGTAAAACAAAATCAGACACAAAGACAAAAGAATCGAACTTCGGCAGCACAAGTCTTAAATGATGTTCAAAGTAAGCTACAAGCAGCTACCAAGCAAGCAGAAGATGCTGAACAAGAACTTACTCAGTATTCTTCAGGCGGTACGCGCTTACAGCAATTGCAACAAGTTTCACCCTTACTGAGTACTTGGAAAGTTATACTAGAACAGACTGTCAAAAGCCGTCAAAAGCTGGAAAAGACGACTTCCGAAAAACAAAAGTATGAAAAAATTTATCAAAAGGCAATTGTCGAATTAGAACAAGCAAGAATAGCACTGCAAGAAAAAGATAAACTCTTACAAGAAGCAGAAGAAGCTAACAAAAAAGTAATTCAAAGCAATCACGCTACTGCATTGCGCCAAATTCTTCATGATGGCGACAATTGTCCAGTTTGTAATAGCACATATCGAGAACCCCAGTTGCTACCTCTGCCAGAAGTTATTCTAGTCGAGACAAAGGAATTATTGCATCAGAAAGCTTCTGCAGAACAAGCACAAAAAGCTACTGAAAATCATTTGACTAAGGCAGAAACCACACTGAATAATTTAAAGCAACAAGAGTTAGAGTATAATCAGGATTTGGTAGCCAATGAGACTCGATTAACTAATTTACAACAACAAATTAGTGGTGTATTGCATACAGATTCTTGGGAAGCAGATGCACTGAACCAAGAGCTTAAGATACTGCAAGAAAATGATCTCAAATATCATCAAGCTTTGACAAAACACAAAGACGCAGTAGCACTAGTACTTCAAACTCAACAAGCCTTAGAATCAACTAGAAATACCCATAATACAGCTTCGGAAGAATACCAAAAGGCTACTCAAGAAACAGAACGTTGGCAACAATCGTTACAGGAAGTTGAAATTAAACTTCATGAAATGACTGGCGGTAAATCTTACGCCGAGTTGCACGCAGCATTAGAAAAAGAAAAGCACGCGCTACAGAAACAAGAACAACAAATTACCGAATCATATCAAGCAGCAGATAAAAAGGTTATTCAATGTGAAACTGAAAACAAAGAAGCTACTAATAATGCAGAGGCTGGGCGTATTCAAAGAGAACAGTTACAAATGACTTGGGATGCTGCACTCAAAGGCGCAAGTTTTACCGAAGAAAGTTTTATAAAACTATCAGCAGAGTCTGCACAGCAAGCAAGTTGGCAACAAGCAATTACAGATTACAATAATGCCAAAGTGAAGTTAGAAACTCAAGTTGAGGAAGTAAAGTTGCAAGTGGGCTATAGCACAAGCGATGAATTAACTATCAACTCTCAGCGTGATGCGAAAAATACTGCTTCCCAAGAATTCCAACAAGCGCAAGATCAACGCGCTAATTTAAAAATTTGGATGCATAATACAAAATTAAACCAACAACAAGCTGAGAAACTACAGTCAGATTTATCCAAAGTCAAAGAACAAGCGCAGACCTATACTACCCTGACTCGGAACCTCAAGTCAGATGAATTTCAAGCGTACATCCTAGAACATCTCGAAACAGATTTAGTGACTCGTGCTACAGATGCTTTACGGGAATTGACTGATTCTCGATACGCGTTAAAACTTCAAGAAGGCGATTACTGGGTTGAAGATAATTGGAATGGTGGTGAGTCAAGGCGAGTGCAAACCCTTTCGGGTGGTGAAACATTTGCTACTTCGTTGTCAATGGCATTAGCATTGTCAGAAAAACTTTCGATGGGTGCAGAATTAGGCAGTTTGTTTTTAGATGAAGGATTTGGAACTCTGGATGCAGATACCCTAGAAAGCGTTACCCAAATTCTGGAATCCTTACGACAACAAGATAAATTGATCGGAATCATTACTCATGTTAAGGCACTTGGAGAGCGATTGCCCACACAAGTTAAGGTTCGCAAGTCTCCAGAAGGTTCTAAGATAGAAGTTGAGACATTTTGAAATTTATGTCTAAGTGTCAAAATCAAGTGTTTCAAATTTTTACACAGAATTAGAATCAACTTCATTCCACAGGCGCTGTAACTGATAACGCCATACAGTTAAAACTTCCTCTCTGGCTTGTGAAGTTTGATCTAGTTCACCCATCAATCCTTCTGCATAAAAGCGTTCTAAGTTTTGCATTGTGGCTTCTAAAGACTGATTTTGCAGTTTAGCCGCTATCACAATCTGCCGAATGCGTTTTTCAATCAGCCGGTTAAAGACATTATCTAAACCATTTTGATACAGAGAAATCAGTTGGGCGATCGCATTTCCAAAATCTTCTGGCGTTAAACTATTGCAGTTGTGCTGAAATACCCCCCATAAAACTCCTTGCTGCAACGCATAACGTACTTCTTGAGTTTCTTCAAAGTTTGCTTCTAAAAACTGTTCTAAAAAAGGTAGAGCCTCGGACACTGGCATAATCGGTAATAAAATGCGTAATCCGCTTTCATCATCTGACAGCAAAACTAGCAGCCGAAACTTGGGAGTTTCTACTTGCCAAGAACCAGGTGCAATAGCATTGACAGACGCTGCACCAAATAACTCTTTGAGCGTATCCGCGATTTGCGAGGGTGTCATAGTCTTTTTTTTCGCTTCAGTTTCTAGCGTACCTTTTTCAGGTAGCAATATTATCTGCTTTCCTCATAAGTCTTTCTTTTGAGGTAACTAGGTAAGCGTAATTAATTCTTAAGATAAAACCTCACCCTCAATCCGTCTCCTTATTAAGGAGAGGGAAGCTGGAGGCAGGGTGAGGTTTTATATTTAATTCAAACCGCCTACCTAGCTGTCTTTTCATTAATTGCTATTTGCTTTAAATTTCTTGACAGAGGTGCCTGATTAATTCTTCAAACCTTTCTGATAAATTAAAAATACTGAACCAATTGGCCCAGGGTTTTCCACATAAATGTTCTTATTATAGTACAGCCCTGGAGACATTCCTCCATCAAATAACATTCCTTCTTGAATCTTGCCTAAACAGTTGTTGCGAGCAATTCCTTCAAGAACATCATCAAGCATATCTGGTAAAAGCTCTTGATTAAGTTCAGATACTTGAATATCGGAATTTGCCTTCATATCATTGACGAGTAAAATGACATAACCTTTATTAGTAATAGCTACAAGAGAGCGATTTCTTGCTTGTTTGCAAGCAAGTTCTCCTAAATCTTGACAAATATCTTTAAACTTGCCGTTACGATAGAATCTACCATTTCCTCCTACTAAGTTATAGTTTAGATCATTATCCTTTCTTCTTCCTACTTGAAGAGTTACCTGACGCTGGTTTGGTTTAGCTGCTGATATACCGAATGAAGAACGTTTATTCTTAAAATCTCCTGAATATTCCACTCCCCGAGAAATGTTTAACCCTTGAGGTTTATTATTAGTATCGATGTAGTCCGCATTAATTCCTGCAATTGGTAGTTGCCCGTTTAATTTGGCATTTTCGTTACTGACGAGTTCATGAAATAATTTTGGTATATATTCTTGACGAAATTTTCCTTTATTATCTTTTGCATAAAGCTGATGAGACAAACCCAGATTGACTTTGAAGTCTAAGGCTTCTGATTTTGGGTTAAAAATAATGACATGGTTAATACCTTTTGTATCTCTTTCTCCCTGATTATTGGTTTTTAAGAATGCAAGACTGAATTTAGCCTTTTGCCCTAAACAAGTTTGAGACGCTTCACTTGATGCGTTGAAGTTAAGATATTTATACCCTGCTAAAAAACAGATAAAGATTATAGATATCCATAAGTAAATTCTTATTTTTTTATAAAAAAGACAAACTTGAGTCATCATAAGTAAACAATTTCTCTAAAAAATTAAAACTTTACATCGATTTCAGGTGCCAAAAATTAAGGGGCAAACTCTTAGTCGATTAAGTATAGCAATCCTACTTGATTTGCTTGAAAGTGCCTGCGCTTTGCGCATAAGTCGTGCATCCTTAGATTACCAACTTTTTTTATCAGTCGGGAATCTTGTTGTTCAATGATTTAGGATTGCTATATCATGGCAATTTATAATATCAGGATTAAGAGGCGATCATGGTGAAAGAGGCGATGCTCCGGAAGAGCCGCCCCAAAAGGGCGATCGCATGATTGCGGGGGCTTTGCCCCATCGCTCTTGTATTCTGCAAAAACTATATATAGCAGGGAACGCTTAACGCTTAACAGACTTTCAAGTCTATTGGTAACCGTGTGTTCTCATTAGTTCGTGTCCTAATCTACCTGGCGACTGCTATACCTCAACACTTATAGAAACTTGCAAGAATATTTTACAGTACGAGGAGTTCCAAACATGATAAATTCTTTGTTACAGCGCTCACTTACAGAAAAAAACTTTACGAAAACATGAAATCTGTTTCACTATATAGACGTGGCAATCTGAACTAGGCTAAGCTAAGATACGATATCTAGTTATACCAATTTTCTATGAATATGAGTTTAATCTTTCTTAAGAATTTTGTCTGGAAGGCTTACACACTTTGGTTGTTTATCACCAAAGATTAAGCAAAAGTTTAATCCAGAATTGGTATTGCGAAACTTGGTTGATAATTTAGATCTAAGTTAAAATCTTTGCCTAAACAAAAAAATATTGTGAGCTACTGCATGAACCCCTGGTGTCAACAGCGCCAAAATCCTAATTATGTGGAGTGTTGTCAAACCTGTGGGAATAACTTATTTGTAAATGAGCGATATCGATTAGTAAAACCGTTGCGCGAATTGCGCCAAGAACAATATAGCGAAGTCTTTGAGGTAGATGATCGGGGGACGCGAAAAGTCCTAAAGATTCTCAAAGAAGACGAGCCTAAGTTGATCGAAATGTTGCAGCGAGAAGCAAGCGTCTTGAGCACTCTCAAGCACCCAGGAATTCCTAGAATAGAGCCGGATGGATACTTTACCATAACTTTGACGCTTGACTACAGTTATAGGATATTGCACTGCTTAGTGCTTGAGAAAATTGAGGGGCAAAACTTATGGCAGTGGTTAGAGCAAAATCAACCAATTTCTCAAAAGCAAGCTCTAGTTTGGTTGCAACAACTTGTAGAAATTCTAGCTTTAGTCCATGAAAACAAACTTTTCCATCGGGATATTAAGCCATCTAATATTATGCTCAAACCTGATGGTCAACTTGTGTTAATTGACTTTGGCTCTGTTAAATATGGCACAAAAGCTTACTTAAATAGTATACGCAAGGGTTTTGAAGGTACGATAATATTGTCATCTGGTTATACGCCTCCAGAACAAATTGAAGGCAAAGCTGTCAAGCAATCGGATTTTTATGCACTAGGGCGAACTTTTGTCAACTTATTAACGGGCTACCCTCCAAGTACATTTGTTGAGGACTTGACAACAGGTCAGTTGATTTGGCGAGATAGGGCTCCTGAAATCTCAAAGCCATTAGCAGATTTAATTGATTCCCTAATGGCTGTATCTCCAAATAACAGACCTGAAAATACGCGGTTTATATTGCAAAGACTAGAAAAGATTAGTCGCGAAACTGATGAATTGATGCAAGCTATAGAGTCATCAATTCGTTCAAGTTTGTCACAACTGCCTCCACCGGTAAAATATTTTACCGAAAAAATTCTCAAAAAGAAACTTCAGCGGTTAGCCAAGCAAAGTAGAATTCCTAAAATAGCTCTTTATGGGCGTTCTGGAGCGGGCAAATCATCTCTGATTAATGCCATTCTGGGACGGAATGTTACTGAGGTTGGCTTAGCCAGAGCAACAACACAAGTCACTGAAATATACGATTATGAGCGCAACGGGTGGAAATTAAGATTCGTAGACTCACGTGGTGTAGGTGACTCACGCGATCATGCAGCCTTTGAACAAGCCATTAACGAAGTCGTCCAAAACAAAGTAGATATCTTGTTATTCGTGATTCCAGCTGATGAGCGAGCATATGTGCCTAGCGATATTGATTTTCTCACTGAACTCAAATCAACGCAGAAGCGAAAACATGGAATTGAACTACCAGTTATTTTAGTTTTAAATAAGATTGATCGAATTCAACCCACTTCGGAGTGGAATCCACCCTATAACGTTTTTGACTCCCAGATTCGCGACGCCGAACTAAAAACAGCCAGACAGCAAGCAAAGGAAGCAAATATTCGTGATTGCGTTATGGCGAGAATCACCGAGTACAAAACTCTGAGTTCAATGTATGTTCATGTTTGTACTTTATGGGATGAGTACGAGGATAAACGCTACAACATAGAAGAACTCGCTCTACAAATATATAAATGTATTCCTGACGAAGCTGGTAAACAGGGCTTTGGAGGAGCAACCGCCGCGATCGCGCTCAAGAGAGCTGTTGCTCGGGACTATACATTTGTCGCCGCATGTTTGGCATTTATTGCTGGCTGCTTTCCTTTTGGTGACCAAAAGGGAGTGTTGTCGATACAACGTCGCTTAGTCAGTATGATTGCCCAAATTGCTACTAACGCAGACCAAAGTAATGAAGCGGAAAAATTATTAAGACAATTAGGTGTTCAACAAGGTGATACGAAATCACATCTGTCTACGACATTGGCAATTGGTGAAGCGGCGATTCGTTATTTTATCGAGCAAGACAGCACTATCGAACAAGCCCAGCAGGCTTTTGCTGAAGAAAAAGAGCGGCGAGAACCAGAATTTCAAGAGGCACTCAAGGGAGGAACTAACAAAGTAGTCAGCAAACTGCGAGAGATAGATCAAGAACTGTATGAGCGCTACGGTTTGCCGCGTATCTATGACGATGATTAAGGATGATATATTGTGAAACTTGACAGAATATTGGAGTCTAAACCAAAACTGAAAAAATTAAAGTGCAAAAAAAGCTGGCTGTCACTGAATTGGAAAATCTGTTTACCCTTGGCAGCTATAATTGTGCTGATTTTGAATTACGCCGCAGTTGCCCAAACTTCCACATCCGCAGTCAAACCCTCTCTAAGCTTAGAAGTAGGTGTAGACACGGTATGGGTGCTGTTCACTGGCTGTTTAGTGTTTTTTATGAATGCTGGCTTTGCAATGTTGGAAACAGGCTTGTGTCGCTACAAGAATGCCGTCAATATATTAGCTCAAAACTTCATTGTATTTGCAGTGGCGACAGTGGCTTTCTGGGTAATTGGCTGTGCGCTTATGTTTGGGGACAACACAAATCCATTGTTTGGAACAAAAGGTTGGTTTTTTGATGGGACAGACCAACAGATGTTTAAATCCCTCAAGTCTGATGTACCTAAGTCAGCTCTATTTTTCTTTGAACTGGTTTTTGCAGGCATAGCAGCAACTATTTTCACTGGAGCGGTTGCTGAACGGATTAAGTTTATTGCATTTTTGACCTTTAGCTTTTTACTGATTGCGATTTGTTACCCAATTACTGGTCACTGGATTTGGGGAGGTGGTTGGCTATCCAAATTAGGATTTTACGATTTTGCCGGTTCGACTGTGGTTCATTCGGTTGGTGGTTGGGCTGCTTTAGTGGGAGCTTGGCTGTTGGGACCACGTTTGTACAAACTTGAATCATACGGTGCACCGATTTATCGCTATTTAAAAAACGGTAGCAACATTGCTATGCCTGGGCATAATCAGAGTATGGCTACTCTGGGGAGTTTTATTCTTTGGTTGGGCTGGTTTGGCTTTAATGCAGGCTCAACGCTGAAAGCTGATCCTGGTGCGATCGCTCATATTTTCCTCACAACCAACATGGCAGGTGCAACAGGTGGTATTGCAGCAACCCTGATTTCCTGGTGGCGCTTTGGTAAGCCTGAACTTACCATGATCCTCAATGGAGTCTTGGCAGGTTTGGTATCGATTACGGCTTCCTCTGCCTTCGTGACCGTTCGTAGTGCGTTTTGGATTGGTCTGATTGCAGGAATCCTTGTGTTTTTCTCGGTACTTTTTATAGACGCAAACTTAAAAATTGATGACCCAGTAGGTGCTATCTCAGTTCACCTTGTCAATGGTATCTGGGGGACACTAGCCGTGGGCTTATTTAGCGTCGGTATAGAAGATAAACTACGCAATAATGCTGTGCAATTTGCGCCTGGTCCAAAACCGGGATTATTCTATGGTGGGGGTTTAGAACAATTATTGATTCAGTTACTTGGCATAATCTCAGTGGGTATTTTCACATTTGTCTTCAGCGCTCTTGCTTGGTCAGCAATTCAAGCTACAGTTGGTCTGCGAGTTTCACCCCAAGCGGAACTTGATGGTTTGGATATTAGTGAGCATGACATGGATGGTTACCACGGCTTTGAGAAGAAAGAGGTGTAGCAAATCTTTAGTCCTTACTCAGGTATCTTACTTCCTCTATACATTAGAGGATTGGAAAATCTACCATATCTTTTTGCAATTTTTGATACAGATTCTTGCAATTTTGTCTGATTGGAGTCTGTGCTCTGGGACTCCTCATCTTTAAGTACAGCGTTCAACTTATCCACAGTGCGATTGATATCTACAAGTAGCATCCCTTCTGGAATCTTACTGGCTATGACTAGTAATAAAATATCAGGGCTACAGGTGGTTAAAATCATATAACCGTCTGTACCTTTAACCGAAATCTGCTCAATCCCCTCCCATTGGACTTCCTTACGGGTGCGGTGAGCCAAATAAATCATCGTTCCCGCCATAATCAATGCGGAATCATCATCCATCCCAATTGTTGTGATCGGCTTACCCTCAGAATTCACAAGTGCTGTACCCTGAAAGCCCATCGTGTTACTAGCAAATTTTTTTAAAATTGCCTTAATCTCATCTATATTCATAGCTCGCTATATGTCTGATTATGCTAGAGGATATCACTTTTTTGATGATAACCTAGCAAATTTTAGGACATTGATCGTCATAGCTTCTTGACATCCTCCCCGCGCTAACCTGGAGTACCAGGTATAGCCGGAGATTCCAAAGATTGCTCTTTATAGGCTACCAAGTCGTTAGAGTGGACTACGCACCTTGCCTTTTTTACAGCAAAGTCTTTACACTGCTTACTTACCTTGAGGTGCTAGGCTATATTCGCCAGAAGCGGACTTATTATAATACCGCCTTGAGGAGTACATTGTTCGGTACTGTGGAATATCTCGGCTTCTACGTATCCTGCTTTTAGCCACTATTTGATTAACTACTCTGTCGGGGATTGTTCCGATACGAAATAGAAGTGAACGAATGCGATCGCTTAGCTGGAGCATAGCGGCAGATCACTAGTGAGAATAGGATATGAATTAGGAGTGATCACTTCAAAACTCATAACTCCTAACTCATAGCTATTATTTCAATTACCAAGTTGGATCACTAAACAAATTTATCGTCAACTCTTCGCGTCTTGGCGGTACTGCTGTAATGCAAGCACGAATGGTATGTCCATCCTCAACTTCCACACTGCAAGCGTGACATGACCCCATCAGACACCCAGTGGGAATAAACACGCCTGCTCGGTCTGCTACATCGAGCAGAGGTTCTCCCACTTCAGCATCAATTGTAACATCATCTGGTAGGAAGCGGACGCGAACAGTCATGAAAACTACCCTCAAGGTAAATACGGTGTTAAGTCCAAATGGCGTTCAACTTCAGCAGCGATAGAGTCTAAAATATGCTCTCTTTGTTCCCGGTAATTGGCAACTCCTGTTGGCAAAGATTTTAAACCCCGCTGTTGACGTAGACGATTTAACCAAGCACGTCTCCAAGGACCATTGTCGAAGATACCGTGGAGATAAGTACCCCAGACCGATAAGCAATTATCCACCAAACCTAAATTAGCATCATCGAATAAAGTATGGTAATTTTCGGTTTCTGTGGGAGGAATTTCTATACGTGATCGCCCTTGATGAATTTCAAACCCGATTACGGGTAAGCCCATTTGTGGAAAATGCGAGTTAACTTGGCGTTGACGAGCGACTTTCTGTCCTGTGATCACAGTTTTTATCGGTAATAACCCTAGTCCTTGATATCTACCTGCTTGTCCTTCAAGTCCCTCTGGATCGGCTATCATTTGACCTAATATTTGGTAGCCGCCACAGATGCCTAAAACTGTGCCACCTGCTGCGGCATAATGTTGAATTGCTTCTGCCATACCGCTTTTTTGCAGCGATATCAAGTCAGGAATTGTTGTTTTTGTGCCAGGAATAATCAGTGCATCAGGATGTCCCAATTCTTGCTTGGGACTAATATATTTTACCCCAACACTAGGTTCTGATTCTAGTGGATCAAAGTCAGTAAAGTTAGAAATTCTCGGTAAGCGGATGACACTAATATTGAGTTCAGCTTGAAATTTTTGTACTCTTTGTTCCAAAAGATCGAGGGAATCTTCCGCAGGATATAACTCTTCTAAGTAAGGGATAACACCGATAACAGGAATACCAGTGCGTTCTTCCAACCATTTTATTCCTGGTTCTAGGAGCGATCGCTGTCCACGGAATTTATTAATCACAATACCGCGAATTAAAGCGCGTTCTTCTGGTTCGAGTAACTCCAAGGTTCCCACAACATGGGCGAAAGCACCTCCTCTGTCAATATCAACAACTAGTAGAGTTGATGCATTCAGGTATTTTGCTACCCGCATATTGGTTAAGTCTCGGTGCTTGATGTTAATCTCCGCAGGACTACCAGCACCTTCACAAACCAACAAATCAAATTCTGTACTCAGATGCTGTAGAGATTCTTCAATTGCCCGCCACCCTAGTTCAAAATATTGTTCGTAGTACTCTACAGCGCTAACTCTAGCCATAGGTTTTCCCTTGATAATGACTTGAGAAGTCATATCTCCTTGTGGTTTGAGTAAAATAGGATTCATTTCTATCCAAGGGACAACTCCCGCAGCCCAAGCTTGTACCGCCTGGGCGTAGCCAATTTCTCCACCATTAGCGGTCACATAAGCATTTAAAGCCATATTTTGACCTTTGAAGGGAGCCACTCGCCAGCCACGGCGCGATAGTATACGACAAATAGCTGCCGTTAACAGTGATTTCCCGGCGTGGGATGTTGTTCCCACTATCATAATTGCTTTCATTTCAAACCTCCAGGAGATCCCTGCTGAATTCGGTATATAAATGAGAACCGCTATATACTCTTAATTCTAAAAGGGTAACCTAAACCAACGAAGAACGGCATTGTATAGGTTGTCACTCCATGTAGAAGTCCGCCAAGATTTTGTTTGAAATTGTTCTACTATCTGACGACCAACAGGAGTGAGGCGGAAACTATCTGTAATTCCTTGACCATCTACTTCGCGCCGCAGAACACCCACTTGAATCAGCCACACAAGTGCATTATCTGCTACTAACTCGGAAAGAGAATGTTTAGTGTAGCCATTTTGCACACCAGTACTAGCAGTTATTTCACTTAATGCTACTCGACGGGAGCGCATTGTTTCAAACAAGCAAGGATTGAAGGGAGAACACACTAAGGCCCGTTCGGCTCGTTCTAGGGTACTGCGAGAATAGGTAAAGGTTTTCTGGTTTTGAGAATCAATACGAGGCATGTTGTAAATTTGAATACTTTTTAGCTAAGAAAGAGGGGAGTTGAATTTTTAATAAGCCCATGGGCTTGTATGGATGAATCTCACACCTCGAAGCTGTGGGTGCATCAAAAAATATTAGCAAATAGTTAACAATAGCATACACTATGCAAGTCAACACAGGCAGGTGCGTTAACATCCTATTAATGTAAATCACATTACACAAAGCTTATGGAACCAGATTCTCTACCAACTGAGGTGATTCTGACGCATTCACGTCAGTCCCTTGGAAGTATGAAACTTGATTGGGCCCCACAACCTGGGAACTATGTTGACTTTGAAGGCAAAACATACGCAGTTTTAGAGCGCCGCCACCGTTATCAACTCAGGGCAGGGCGCTATCGTTTGCAAAAAATTGCTTTATACGTACAGTCCGCTATACGACCAAGTGAAAAAAGTCTTGTAGCAGGACGCTGGGTGATCGGCGATGCCACCTGCCGCTACAATGCTTGTTCAGAAATCATGCGCTGTGCGGTTAACCCAGATGGACCATGTGAAACATGCCGCTACTACGAGAGTGCGTAAGTGCTGAGTAAAGTAAAGGAAGTTGAGAAACAATCACTCATCACTCGTGACTCAGCATTCCCAAATACCTCTGTGACTGCTAAACGCGAACCATTAACAAAATCCCATCCTGACTGAGGACGTTTGCCAGCACTTTGAATTTCTCGCAAGAGCAATAAGCCTTCTCCAGTTTGGACAATTGCTCCCATCCCCTTGATGATGCTTACAACTTCCCCTGGACTACCCGAAGCAGTTGACAAATTAGGTAATTGATGGTTTAAGTCTTGGAGTTCTGCTGGTAGTTCATAACCATCAGCATCATCAAGGGGAGCAGTGGCAGTAATTTTCAATGGTTGGTTGCGGAAGATAGTGGTACAGTCTGGATAAAACCCTCTGGTTTGATTGTGTAATTGTATAGCACTCTTTGACCAATCTAATTGATAATCCTCTTTTTTAATCAAAGGCGCATAAGTCGCTTGAGAATTATCTTGAGCAATTGGCTGAATTTCCTGAAGTTCCAGCTTGCACAAAGTCTCTACCAACAAATCTGCACCCATAACTGCAAGTTTTTCTGCCAAATCATGAGCATTATTTAGCAGTTCTATCGGTGTTGTCGCTTTGAGAAGCATTGCACCAGTATCCATTCCTGCATCCATTAACATTGTGGTGATACCGGTTTGAGTCTCGCCGTTATACAAACACCACTGAATCGGAGCAGCACCTCGATACTTGGGTAAAATTGAGCCATGCACATTAACACAACCCAATTTAGGCATATCTAAAATTTCTTGAGAGAGAATTTGCCCATAAGCAACGACGACAAACACATCAGCGTCTGAGTTTTTGAGTTTCGTTAAAGTTTCAATGTCTTTTTTCACCCGCGGAGGTTGCCATACAGGGACATTAGCAGAGGTGGCGACAGCTTTTACTGGGGAGGGTATCAGTTGATTTCCACGTCCCCGACGTTTATCAGGCTGTGTTACAACTGCCAAGACATCAAATTCTGGATGATTCAGTAGTTTTTCCAGAGTTGGTACAGCAAAACTAGGAGTGCCAAAGAATACGATTTTCATCAGTCATCAGTTATTAGGAGGCAGTGCTCGAAAGTGGGTTCAGTCAGGCTACAGGACATGTGCGCCTTTGCGGCTGTGCCGACGTTAAAGCACAAGCGCCTCACCTGCCGTTCATGATTGAGCCACTGCGTTATATCGTACTCGAACTGACTTGATCTCCTGTTTTTTCCTAGAGCTGTTAAGATAATTCCTCAAGCGTTGTATTTTTTTGATCTTCGATCATTTTTGCGATCAGCCTTTATGCTTTAATGGGTCAATTAACATTTGTGTATCCCTATCCCAAAAGTATTGGGGAATTCTCTAAGATGTTGTACAAGCGATTTACGGAGCGGGTTTATCAGTCGTCCTAATTTGTTGGTTTTGTTAAACCTCTTAAGAACCGCCTGAGTGATGGTTTCCAATTTTTTGGTTTACTACCGTTCCGAAAAATCCTGTACGCAGAACGGGTACTACTAATGACTCAGTTTTGTAAAAGTATGCGAAATTTGAGTAAACTATATCGTTAAAACTGCTAGTTCCTTGTTATACATATTAATGATAGCTTGCTCTATTGCTGCATTCCTGTCTCCTCCTCACACAGCAACCGCCCTCTAGGAAGTCAACAAATGCTTAAACATCTTATGCTGTCTGGATGGTTCCGTGCGCAACCATTCGTTAAGTACCTCGTTTTTGTGATGCTGATCGCGCCCTTGACGGCAGCATCAGAGGACATGACTTCGGCACAACAAATACAAGGCGCTAAAGTACCTTCTGTAACAACACAGCCAGACTCTGTAGCAGTTCACTCCCAGTTAAAGGCAACGGCTGCGGTTGATCAAGCTAATTTCATTTCAGTACCAAAAGCAGCGCCAATCAACTCCCTGACAGAAAAATCTGACTCTATACCAAAGTCTGTAAGTGCGGTTTCCCAACCGCAAACACAAATAGATGAACAAACAAATAAAATTGATGCTTTAACTGTTAAAGATAGTTCTGAGTCAGTTCAGATGCCGGTGGATAATGATTCATTGGCACCAGTTGAGCTAGCGCCACTACCACAAGAATCTGAGTCGGCATCAAACGAGATGGCAGCTAGTCAACAAAATTTAGTGCAACGATTGAAAGCCTCTAAAGTTATAGCGTTGGCAACGAACAATGTCTCTGCATCTGGGGAAGTGCCTGCTGCTAAAACATTGGAAACAGTTAAAATTGATCCTTTCAAAAAAGGACAACAAAAGTCAACAGCAGTGCCTGTTGTAGAACAATCACGACAACAAGCTCAAGCCGCACAGCAAGATCCTATAGGAAGTCCCCATCCTATTCCTTGGGCTTGGATACAGGCGACTCAAGATGCTATTAGTTCTAGAGGTGCTTCTGGAGTGCGTTACTACCGCAGTATGCCTGTTATTTCTGCAGATGGTAGATATGCTATGTACAGCCGTGTACAACTGGAAGTCCGACCACAAATGTACAATAGCCGCGTGAATAGTGTTCTGTTTGTAGAAGATAGGCAAACTAAGAACTTGCGAGTGGTTAGCTCAACTGCTCCGATTAATGATCCCCTATTAAAGGTTCAGGTTTCCTCAGCAAGTGATTCACAAGGAACTATTGCGGTATTGGTTCCTGTTAGCTGGTCACAGAAAGGCGATCGCTTTTTAGCACGCAAGCTTGAAGGAGCGATGAACACTTCTGATGTCACAGATTATGCAGTCATATGGGATCGGGAACAAAATCGTTCTGAGAGTGTCACTCCTTCACAAGAACAATATAAACACGATATCGCTGTGTTGTTAGGTTGGAGTAAAACTCACCCTGACCAAGTGGTATTTCGTGCCGGCGAATTAGGTGAAGAACAATGGTCCTTGGTGACAGTTGCTTACGATGGCAAAACTACATCTGCTACAACTACAGAGCAGCCAGTTATCTATGGTCAAAGGATAACAGACGTCTGGGCTGGTCCACAAGTCGCCTACAGGTAGATCATATTTGTCCAGTTGCCCATAACTAAGACTAACACAGAAAAAATCAAACCTTTAATTTAGCGACTGAGTGAAAATATTCGCGTTCAAGAGTAATAATTCAATCACTTCAGTCGCTTAACTAGTTTTTACAAATTGGAATCTGAGCCTGAAAAAGAGCAGAAATCTAAAATAGAAAATCTCTACTTTTCTAGGCTCAATCTTCAAAAATGATAGAAAAGTCAAGAAGCCGGTGGATAAAACTTCTGCATTTTGTTTGCCTATTTAATAGGCACCTGTCTTGTTCAGAACAACTAGAACAGTTTTGAACAAAATTTTCACATCTAGCCAGATTGACCAATTTTCAATGTAAGAGAGATCTAATTTCACCGCGTCTTCAAAGTTATCAATATTGGAACGTCCAGAAACCTGCCACCATCCAGTAATACCGGGCAACACTTCTTGACGGATAAAATGTCCTGTTTGGAATTTATCTACATCTCTTAGAGGAAGAGGACGCGGACCGACCAAACTCATTTGTCCAAGTAAAACATTTAAAAGTTGGGGCAATTCATCTAGACTATAACGGCGCAGAAATTTACCAACTTTTGTGATCCGAGGATCATCCTTCATCTTAAACAGGACACCATCTTTGATTTCATTGTTTGTTTCTAAGGCTTTTTGCATCTTTTCCGCATCGGTTACCATTGTGCGGAACTTACAAATTTGAAACTTCTTACAATGTAGACCAATTCGATCCTGCCTGAACAAGATTGGTCCTGGAGAATCGAGCTTAATCAGCAGAGCAATTAACGCAAAAACAGGTGAGAGTATTAGTAACAAAATAATGGAACAACAAAGGTCAAAAGACCGCTTCACCCAAAAATCACTGCCTGCAATAATGGGTGCTGGAATACTCATACAAGGGACTCCACCTATGACCCATAATACGGATTTAGGATGGAAAGCAGTGGTTTGTGTAGGGAGTATTCTCAGGGTAATACCAGCTGTGTAAAAATGCCAGCAAATAAACAAACGATTTTTAATGGCATTCCAAGAAACAAAAACCTCTACTATTCCTTGATTGCGAAGATATTCAAAGGTTTGTTCTCTGTTAAGTCTGTCGAGACACTTAGAGTTAGAAGTACCCTGTACAATATAGCACTGTTCTTGTTGTATTAACTTAATATGACTCTCTTGTTCTTGTTTATCTGAAATCAGAAAAACGGGATAACAAATAGCTTTTTTCTTGCGAAGAAGTGTAGTGGTAATATCAAAGAGATAACGCCCGATACAAATGAAGGCAACAGATAAAAACCACAAGATTATAAAAAAGGTTCGAGAAAAATAACTCCCGGATTCGTAGAAAACATCAATCAGCAAGAGGAACATTTGTGACAAAGATACTGCTTTAATCAGATTATAATAGTTACGACGATCAATGCCTCCTTTATAAAGTCCTTGAGCTGCAATAATTCCTATTTCAATAGTTAAAACTAGCGGTAGTTGAGATATATTGTGTGTCCAATGAAATACTAATTTAGTCCCAAAAGATACGGAAAACTTCCATGCAATGATTAGGGAAATAACATCCAAAAAGATAAGTATTAAGACCCGCAAAAGTCGGATAGCTAATCCTCTCTGTATCCTTGTACCTTTGGGTGAACGTATATCGGGTTTTAAATTTACTTTTGATTCACTTCTGGAAGCCACAATTCGTATCCCTCCTTATATTTGTGCCGTTATGGCGATTGTTATTCGAGTCGAATACATTTGGTGTATGCAACCATAGGCTCTTACCGTTAAAGGCAAGAGTGATTCTTAATAAATCTGATCGAGAATTGAAATTAACGCTTTGGAGCTTTGTCAAACGCTCTTGCCATAGCATTCCATGCCAATTTAGGTTTGAGATTAAAATCGAAAGGTAAAGGTCGTAATGGCGCTCTGTCTGAGCGAGGAAACCTCGAAAGCCAGGTGTCGCTATCAGTAAATCCCCAACTTATGACAGCAATGACAGCTGGTTCATTTAGAACAACAGAAAGATAGTCTTCGTAGACACTTGCAACCATGCGATCGCGGACATCTATATCTTTAGGCAAGTCATTATCTGCTACATCTAGCTCAGTAATCAGAATTTTTAGACCAAGACTGGCAACATCACGTAGAAAAGCTCTCAGTTTTTTTGGATTGAATGGTTTATCTGCAAACAAGTGAGCTTGTATGCCTAAGGCTTGAACAGGTGTACCTTTAGACTTCAAAGTTTCTAGCAATTTCAGTGTAGCGATTCTTCTTGCTTCATGCTCGGGTATATCATGATCCAATAAAGCATCGTTATATACCAACAGCGCCTTGGGATCAGCATCTCTAGCAGTGCGAAAGGCAATGTCGATATAATCTGGACCCAAAAACTTTAGCCAAGGTGTGTTTTGTAAATTATCAGGTCGTCCGTGTTTCGGCTCAATTGCCTCGTTTACCACATCCCATGAGTGAATTCGTCCAGCATACCGTTTAACAATTGTTGAAACATGGTTTGTTAGAATGTTCTCAATTTCTTTAGAAGTCGTTTTTTGGTCTTGAAATTTACTAGTTAACCAATCAGGAATGACTTGATGCCAAACTAAAGGATGTCCCCGGAAAAGCATCCCATGTTCAGACGCAAATTGGGCAAAAGAATCAGTATCATGAAAGTTAAAATGATTGATACTAGGTCGAGTTACACCCCAATAAAACCCCCCTACTAGAAGACCGCACTCCCGAATGAAAGCAGACTGTAACTGCTTATTTTTGGATAAATTTTCGTAACCAAAAGACGGAAATGCTCCATAGATTAATCCTTTAAGAGCAGCCCGTTTGCGTAAAGAAGTATTACCGACCACAGAAAAACGTCTCTTTGGGCTATATGGAGCTTTAACTTGATTGTAGTTCTTGAATCTATTGGCACAAGCAAAAGGAACCGTGCTTGTTAAAGTTCCTAATCCTAGTAGAAGTTCACGCCGTTTGATCAAAAATCGCATTTTGATTAATTGTTAGTACATTAACTCTGCTAACAACATTTTCACACTTTTACCAGCCACTGACCAGTTAAGACGAGACTGATATTCATGAAATGAGGATAATGCTAGTTGTTTGTACCTTGAGTACTCAACAAATAAATTAGAAATGTAGTCACAATATTCTTTAATACTGGCTTCTTTAGAAAAGGTTTTACCGTTCACATTATCTTTGATAATTGTTCCAATTCCACCAACATTCGTTGCAAGACAAGGAACACCAAATGAGTTTGCTTCACAAAACACTACTCCAAAGCACTCTGCTTTAGAAGGCACAATAAGGAAATGTGCAGTAGATAAGAGTGAATCAAGCTGCTTTCTACCCTCCACAGTAGATTTGCTAATAAAATCAAATACTTTAACATAACTGGGTAGCTGTTGATCAACAATAGGTAGACAGCCTACAACTGACAACTCTGTACTTAAACCTGACTGATTTAATTGTCTGGCCACTTCAAGAGCAACATCGCCACCCTTTCTATACCAATCAACACCTAAGAAGACTAGATTACATTGATTTGAGGGTCTTGAATCTATAAGTGCTTTAATATCATCAAGAGTTTGCTCTGATTCTATGTTGGCACCGAAGGGGACAATTTTTACCTTTGCTGGGTCAATTTGATAGTTATCAATCGCTGTTTTAGCAGCCCATTCTGATGAATAGATTGCTAATTGACATCGTTCGAGAGCAGATCTTTCTGCAGCGTGACCGCTTTGAATAGTTTCTTGGCACAAATTACTGAATTGCGGATAAAAATCAACCATGCCTGCGAAGGTGGCATCGGTCCAAAAGGCAATTGGTTGATTGCAATCAAGATAGGAGATGGGAATGGTTCCTTCGCTGAATACAATGTCACAATTAAGCTGAGATAACTTGCTAGCAACCTGCTTTGCATAATGCTTCAAAATGAACGGTTCTCTATCTCGTAAGTATCTCTTTTTAGGGAAGGCACGGTATGCAAGTTGCTTTCCTTGAAATAATAAAACATTTTTCTGTTTTAAACAACAGATGTAATCAACCTTAGCGTCTTGTTGGCGTAGCGTCTGCACCATATGGTAAACAGTCCCCGACCACGCTTTAATATTGGTAGCATCATGCCTGGTTACATAAGCTAGTTTCATTGCTTTTGTGTGTTTATAATAAGTGTGCTATTGGACTCGTATTTGATTTTTAACGAAGCTAGGTACACTTTTTTTGCTTCTTAAGCGTTAAGCGTCTCTACTTTGTCAATTCACCCTTCGGGTTTGCCCTATGGCTAACGCCACGCCTTACGGCTATCGGGTTCGCAGTCGCCTCTGTCGGGAAACCCTCATCAAGCACTGGTCTCACCAAATAAAACCGGATTCCTATATCAGATCGTCGTTTTGTAATGACGCTGCATAATGACTATCATGAAGAGTTAATCTAGGGAATTTGTTTCAAACAGTCTCCAGCCGAACTTGCTTGCTAGCCATTGCATCACAAAAAACAGCAAAAATCGTGGATTGTGCTTAAAGTAACGTTTCCATAAACGTTTTGGTTCCATGATCAGCCTAAAGAGCCACTCCATACCCCTTTTCTGCATCCAGCTAGGGGCTTGCTTAACACGGCCTGAATGAAAATCGAAGGCGGCACCGACACCAAGGGTGACGGCAGGAATCCGGTTTTTGTGAGCTGCCATCCACAATTCTTGTCTAGGACAACCAATGCCCACAAATAAAATTCGTGCGCCTGACTCTACAATTTGCTGGGTGTAGGCATCATCTTCTTCGGGTGTTAACGGGCGAAAAGGTGGGGAAATTTTACAGGCAATTTGAAGGTCTGGAAAACGCTGATGCAAAAATTTTACAAATGCACCTAAGCTTTCTGATGTTCCACCATAAAGCCCAATTGGTATACCAGCTTTTGCTGCAGCTTCGCATACGTACAGCGTCAGGGTAGGGCCGTAGACTCGGGAGGCATTTTTGACACCAAGCGCAGTCAAAGCCCAAACTAAGGGCATACCATCGGGTGTTACTAGGGCAGCACTGTTAACTACACTCGCAAATGCAGGATTGTCGTAAACTTCCATAGTCATGTGGACGTTAGCGACACAGATGTAGCAACTTTTTCTCGCTTGGGCCCAGTCCAAAATCCGCTGTGTAGCGTCTTCGTAACTGGTAATGTCCACTCGCATGCCCACTATATAGCGGTGCTTAAGAAGATTCCGTTGACGATTTGTGAGCTTCATGTAGTATTATCTCCGTGTCAAGACGCACATTACGCATACTGAAGTTGCTAAAAAAGGTACGGGTTCAGAACAGATGAATCTGCCTGAACCCGCTATAATTGCAACACGCATATTTAATTTCAAGATAAGTTTGATCACGTTTGCTAGGTCATCATTAACTCACCTCTTACGGTTGACAACTTGGTTATAAATATCCATCAACATCTGGTAATTTCTTTGTGCCGTGTACTTCGCTTCAAACTCAGCTCTAGCTTCTCGCCGCATATGAGTGAGCTTTCCTGGATTCGCTAAAATCGACTCCACCTTGGCTATTAAATCATCCGCATCACCAGGACGGAAGTAAAACCCAGTTCTGCCAGGATCTACAACCTCTGCTATTGCACCGATATTTGCAGCGAGCACAGGAGTACCTTTAGCAAAAGCCTCGATAGCTACAAGACCAAAGGTTTCATACCATTCTGATGGAAAGACTAAAAACATGGCTTCACCCATCAAAGAATGCACTTCTTGTGTCGATCTACGTCCAAGGTATTCCACTTGGGAAAGTTTATTAGCTGCTTGTTTTACTTGATCGGCTAACGGGCCATCCCCCACAATCTTCAAAGGAATTTGTGTGTCAAGTTTTTCCCAAGCTTTTATAAGTGTTTTTATTCCTTTTTCAGGCGACAGGCGACCGACAAAGAGCGCATATTTACCTTTTCCATGACCTTCACCAGGGTCAGGATAGATAAAATTTGGTTTGACAGTAAGCTTTGATGGAGGCAAGTTTGCTTGAATAAATTTATTGCGGGCAAACTCTGTAATGGTGATGTATTGGTCTACATTGTTTTCCCAGGTTTGTAGAAATCGATGTACAAATTGCATCGTTGCAACGACACTTGCCGCTGTTTTACTATCCCGATAACAACCGTGATAAATACCAGGCCAAGGAAAAGATTTTCCAAGGCAGTCTTCACACACCTTGCCCTCTCGAAAGAAATAGGAATTGAGGCAAAATAAACGATAGTTATGCAGCGTTTGTACGACTGGTATACCTACCTCCTGACAGGCATAGTGAACCGAAGGCGACAACAGTGGGAAAAAGTTATGTATATGCACAACATCAGGTTGAAACCTGGCAATTTCTGCAAGTACTAACTGTTTTGATGAGAGGGAATAAATGGCACTGACAGCTGCCTTAAATTTTTCTAAAGAACTCGTAATATTGTCATTATTGACTTCCAGTAAAGCTATAGTGTGACCATTTGCCTCTAAAAGGGCTTTTTCTGTTTGCATGGTGACATCTTCGCCACCACCAATTTGATAGCGATTATGTAAAATTAAGATGCGCACGATTGTCTCACTCCTGTATTTTAATCAACAGCTTGATGTTGCCATTGATTAAAGTAATAACCTTTCATTCCTTTGAGAAGGTAACGCTTTCCACGTGCCATTAATTTCAACATTTGTCGTAAATACGCTCGTGCAGATGAGGGTACTTTTTGCAATAATTCATCATGACGAAGTAAAGCCATCTCTTGTTCATTAATTTGTTTCTGTAATGCAACTACAGATTTGTTTTCTGTGTGCCATCTAAAATCTGCTAGATAAGAATGAACGTGAATGAATTTATATCTTTTTAAAGCTAATCTCAGAAAAAATTCGTAATCCATCGCATATTGAAAAGAATCATCTAAAAAGTTTCCTTCATCAAATATCCTTCGTTTAAAGAATGTAGAAGTACTGGGTATATATAAAACATGAAGATATTTCAGTATGAAATAGTCAAAATCGATTTCTCTTCGGGATTGAAAAACATCTCCCTTTTCATTTATCCAACGATAGTCTCCATAAGCAATATCACTTTGCGGAGCTTCTGCGAAGCAGTTTGCTATCTTTTGAAAGCATCCAGGAAGATATTTGTCGTCTGCATTGAGCCAACCGACTATGTCACCTGTCGCCATACTAAAGCCTTTGTTAAGAGCGTCACTTTGACCCTTATCACGCTCAGATTTCCAAATCAGATGATCATATTTTTTGAGATGTTCAATAGTTTTATCTGTTGAACAATTATCTAAAATGATATGTTCAAAGTTGGGATAATTTTGTTCTTTTACGCTTTGGATGGCAAAATTTATATAATTACCTTGATTAAAAGAGGGGGTAATTATTGATATTTTGGGATACATTTTGATGACTCCTGATCAAATAGCTTAATGGAGGGTTGATGAAAACGATGTTTTGAAAATAAAAACTACAAATAAATTTATTTGTAGTTTTCACTACCAAGACACTTATCTTTTTTGGTTTGCTCTACTTAAGAGTTCTGTGTACATCGATAGATACCGTTGAGCTTGGATTTGCATAGTAAATTCTTGTTCTGCTTTCTCACGAGCATGATGACAAAGTTTTTGATATCGCTCTGTGTTTTCTAAAACCCAAGTAATTCCGTAGCTCAAATCTTCTATCTTGTAAGGTTGAGCTAAATAACCATTTTTCTGGTGCTCAATCATATCAGGCATACCACCAATATGAAAAGCAATACAGGGGGTACCACAAGCAATAGCTTCCATTACAGTGTTCGGCAAGTTATCCTCAATTGAAGGTGCGATGAAAACATCTGCTGCCGAATAAACTAAAGACAATGAAACATCATCTGCTAATTTCCCTGTGTAATGAGTGCGAAAGCCTAGGTCAATCTGATTATCAGATTGTGAAGACCCAAATATAACTAGTTCTAATCTGTCTTGCCAAACAGATTTACTTAAATCTTGCAGTGCTGCTTGTAATAAAGTAAATCCTTTTCTCTTATGCTGTGTTGCATTAACTGCTCCAAAAACAATAAGTTGCTTATCTTGCGGTAGATTGAGTAACTCCCTTGCTATATGTTTATTGACTGGCTTGTATTTGTTAGTATCAAGACCATTAGGAATGACTTCTACTCGTGTATTTCGGAAAATAGAACTGGCTTGAGCACATTTAGCAAGCCATGAGCTAGGAGAGACAAGTGTAATATCAGCTTCTTGCCAAGCTCTAGCTTTACGTTGCCATTGCCAGCGAGATAAATCTCTTTGTTTTTGACTATTAAGTTGGGGACAAGCGCCACAAGAGTTCATGTAGCGATCGCAGTTCTGGCTATAATGACAGCCTCCCGTAAATGCCCACATATCATGAAGAGTCCAGACTATAGGCTTATTTAGCTTTGCAATGGTTTCAACCTCTAAATAACCATTACTAATCCAGTGCAGATTTAGGATATCAGGATTGAGTTGTTTAACTTGAGGACGGACTCTATCTGGAAGCCAAGATAAATAATAGTCAGTCAGTTCTCGCTGGGGATAAAAATTTAGCAGCAGTCTACTTAAAGATGGTCTAAGCTTGGCAATTCCCTTTTCTAACTTAGTGTGTTGAGCAATAACTGTTTTATCATCAGTATTTTTGGCTTGTACTAAAAGTTGGGAATTGATGCCTATACTGTGTAAACCTTGATGAAGTCGATATACAGCCCGACCAGCTCCTCCACTATCGTAAGTACTCATCTGTAAAACTTTCATATATCAATTTCCTCTTTGATCTAAATAATCCCTATTTTTTACCTTTGTAGACAAATTTAAAGCATTTTACTTTTTCAAAAATATTTAAAAAGGATCGAAAAAATGGATTTTTTTAATTAGTAGGGATAGAATTTTTGTATTTACTGAGTAAAGCTGTCATTTTTAAGCTACTAATTAAGATTCCAATTATAAACAAAATATCCCATCCTGCTTCAATGTAAGCATTAGAAATAAAGGCCCAAATACAATATCCGATAACACAACAAAATAATGTTTTCCCAAAAAGTGAAATTTCCTGGTCTTGAAAGATTGATAACTGAAAAGATTCTTTCAAGAGAGTAAGGAGAAATCCTAAGTATATAGAAAATCCAACTATTCCCCACGACACATAAGTCCAAACATATACATTATGTGAGGGAATAACTTCAAATGCGTTCTCTTCACCAGCACCTCTAACAATTCCATTGATACGACAAACATATTCCCAACCACGGGAGCCAAAACCAAAAAGAGGTGAATTTTCATATGTGTAATTACTAGTAGGAGTCCATACTCTCTCTACACGAAATCCCCAAGTTCCTTCACCCTCAGACTCCTTAGAAAAAGAAGATTCAGCAAAGCTAACAACATACAAATTGTATATCAAAATAAAAATAATAAGAAATGGAGCAAGTCTCGTAAAGTTTTTGATAGAAAAAGTAAAATGAAACAAAAATAAAAGAATTGGAAAAGTGATAAATAGCGCCGTTCTTGTTCCATTTATAAACAAAAGCGGAGGAAGATAAAGTAATAAGGCAACCTTTAATATTAGCCCTTTTAGACCTGATTTTTGTTTAATATAAAACAAGGCAAGCGGAAATAAAGTAATTAAGCTATTAGCATCTTCGTTCGCAGAAGCAAATAGACCGAAAATGTCCTTTTCCTGAGTACCATAGGAGGCAATGATACTAGATAAACTCTGAGATGAACGCTGAATCACTATTGGATACTGAACAATAGTTGCTAGAAAGACTAATAGTAATGTAATGAACAAAATTTTTCTAATTAAATGGGTTGTTTGACTGTTTAAGCTTAATACTGTAGATAGATACAGCAGAGACCAGAAAATATACTTTGTACAACCAGAAAGATGAGTTGGTACAGCTGCTGGAGGAATTGCTACGATTTGGAACAAAAAAAGTATAGGAAGTAGTAGCAATGGCCAGCCCATACTAACTGCGAATCTTATTCTCTTCTCGTCAACTTTTCTTAATTGCTCAATTAAAATAAGGACTAAAAGTGGAAGAAAAACTAGTCTTGTTGCTCCAATAACACCTAAATTAAGTTGAGGAAGCGATAAGATCAGATCACTCACTGCTAAAAATGTAGGAATGTAAAATATTTTAATTTTCATTTTTTATAAACATAATACATTTTTAAGCATTTTAGTTAATATTAATCCAGTTGATATCAAGTATTTATATATATTTTTTTTACCTTGAACGAATTCATTTTTACTTCCAAAAAATCTATCTTTACAGCCATTCTCATATTAATAGACTACAAATCATAGGATCGGCATTGCCCACCTTACATAAAACCGCTGTATAAAACACTTTTTACACTTTTATCCCAAAGGTTAGTTGGCTTTTATGATTTTTTTAATCCTCTGTTTAATAACTTGGAGTAAAGTTTGCTTAAACAGCGTTTTTTGTGTGAAATTATCTGCGTTTACATTGCTAACCATGAAGGGTGGATGCTTCAGAGGAAATTGCATTGCCTCTATAGGCATATTGATGTAAGGGCTTACTTTTTTAGAAGTGAAATGAGTCGATTCTAGACCAAAGCCAATATTAGAAATTAAATTTGTCTTGGGAATAATACCTAGACTACTCTGTATCCAGCAGGCAAATGTCCATTGAAAATCCCAAATTCCATCTGAAGGGTTTTCAAAAACAGACTGAAAAAGATTACTCCAATATTTGACTGCCTTATAGTCTCTTAAAATATCGTTCAGATAACCTTCCGCTTGAATCTGTGGCCAAAGCTTCATATCAATATCAAAGTGCTGCCAAGCACGTCTCCAGCTTGCCCAACCCCAGCAGTGGTTATAAATAGAAAAGTAGTAACTATCATTCGTTCGTCTATGCCCAAACTGATAATTTGACCCGGAAATTGAAGCGACTCGGGAATCATATCTATATTTATCAAGTAATTCTTCACAAAATGGGAAAAATGTAGGATGATGTACGCAATCGTCCTCTAAAATAATTGCCTCTTCAACATTGCTAAAAACCCAATTAATACCACTGGATACACGTTTGCCACAGCCCAAGTTGGTATCAGAGTAGTTTTTGATGACTTCGCAATTCCAATCAACTCGCTCTATAATTGCACGAGTGGCTTCGCACTTTTCTGCCTCACCAGGACGTTCGGGACGGGCTGCGTCTGCGATCACAAAAAGTTTTGGTGGTTTAGCTTGGCGAATTGCTTCAAATACTTTTTCAGTTGTATGAGGTCTTTTGAAGATGATAAATGCTACTGGAGTTTGCATAGAGAATTTTTCTTAAATATGATGATTATTTCGACAGTTATTAAATAAAGCTATAGTCTTCACAATCAAATATCTTAAGTAGGTCAACTTAATTAAACGTAAAATGTCATTACGAGCGTAACGGAGTGAAGCGCAAAGCGCACGCTAAGAGCGTTCGCGCAGGCTGTCCCCTTGGGACTCAGTAATCGCCAAAACTCTATCTTACGTTTTTCAATGTTGACCTACTTAATAATTACCAACTAGTTATATAAGACATAAAAGGCTTAGCTTTCTTAGCGAAGTCAAATTCTTCTGCAAAACAAAATCTAGCATTGTTAGAGAAAAAACTGTAATTGTTTAATATCCGTTCGATAGCTAATTGAATCTCAACAGGATCAGAAGGATTTTGGATAACAACGCCAATTTTGTATTTTTCAACCAGAGTAGATAGAGATTCCAAATTATTGACTAGTACAGGTTTTCCATATTTTAAATAAAAAGACAACTTTCCTGAGGCTTTAGCAATTTGACCAAAATTGTGATTTATATTTTTATAAAATGCCAATCCAATAGTTGCAGAATCAAATACTTCATTGAGCCTTTCAAAAGGCAGGGGTTGTAACGATAGAAAAAGGTTATGAGAGTTTGTTTCTCTCAATGACTTTATGTAGGGTTCTTTTACATCCCTTTTTTCTTTTTCGTGGAGAACTAATGCACTTCCATTGTTGATAAACCTAAAAGCAGAAGCTAATTCTTGAGAAAAAACTTCATCACATATCATCCCAGCTTGAATTATGATGTATGGAAAATCTTTATCACTCAATTTCAAGATATTTCTCAAGTAATTACTATCAGTGAAATTTTGATTGACATCATCACAAGACATAGTCGAATTAGGCAGGTAAAAGACCTTACTATGATGATAGTTATTAAACTCTCCAAGACTTTTAAATCTGTCCTCGTCTTGAATAATAACACACTCAGCTTTTCGATATGCCAAGCATTCCAACCACTTGATAATTCTAGCTAGCTTTCCAAAGTACTTTGGAGGATAAATTTCTAAAGAAAGATATGCAAACTTTCGCTTGAAAAAATAGAAATTTAGCAAAGATGCAATTGAACCATTTGCATCAACACCAATAATAATACTGTTCTTGGGTAAGATAAAGTCATAGTTTTTGAATGTATAAAAAGCAGATTGTAATAGAAATAAAAATAACTCTATTACTCTTACTAACATTCCTAGTTTAATAATGCCAAGAAATGTATAAATTCTATTGATTGCAGGTATGTCATATCCCTTTGGAAAATAAACAGCGACTGTCCGTTCATTGGGTATTTTGAACGTTGATAAGTTATGTTTGGTAGAATAGAGAAAGACACGGTACCCTTGCTCGCTAAGAGAGTTAACTAAGCTAATGATAGTTGGAGCAATACTTATATGTCCTTCATAAAAAAATATGCAGCACGATCTATTCATGGTTTATATTCCTCTTATCCACGAATGACAAAGTAAACGCCCCAAGTGTCAAACCCTGGTTCTCGATTGGTCATCCACTCCTGATATTCGAGTATTGTCATCTGAAATTTCTGCGACACCAATTCGATTTCTGGCTTAAACAGATAACGCATTCGGTGAGTTTCTTGAAGCTCATTAACCGAATTGCTGTTTTTGTCCTTAATAAAGACTTGGTAATTGACATCTACTAAATTTTCATTTGCATGCACTACTGGTTCTGCAATTCTGGTAACTAGTATTTCCTCATCTTCTAGACGTTTGACTCTAACTCTAGGACGTTCAGTTAACACTGCAGGTCCATACCATATATCAAAAACAAAAATTCCGCCTGGCTTTAAATGTTCCTTTACAGTAGTAAAAGCTGCCAGTAAATCCTCATTCGTAATTTGGTAGCTGATGACATGAAAAAGAGAGAGGATGACATCAAATGTCTGATTCAGCCTGAGGTGACGAATATCTCCATGAGTAAATTTCAGTTGAGAAGCTAATTCTGGATGAAGTTGGGAGAGGCGGCTGTCAGCTTTTTGTAACATTTCTTGACTCAAATCCACCCCATGAATTTGGTACCCTTCCTTTGCTAGGAGAACTGCATGATTTCCAGTACCACAGCCTAACTCTAGAATATTCTGTGCATTTGGTGCATGAGTTTGAATTAACTGTTGAATAAACTTCGTTTCTCCAACATAATCCTTGTCTCGGTAGAGAATATCATAGTAACGGGCATAGTTGTTAAAAATACTCATAATAATCAAGCCTTTAGTTTGAAGTACAATCCGTGATAAAAGGGAACTGACTTCTCTGGATCATATGGAATGATGATACAAGAGTCATTTCTATCTTCCCAAATATCAACTAATTCATAGCCTATTTTACTAAATTGCTCTATAAATTCTATTTGATTAAACACGTATTGTGGGTAGAAGACCTTACCTCCATTTTGTAAAGTTACATACTGATTACCATTGTATAACGGTAAACGATTGAGTAACAAATGCTTAGGCTTGTGATACAGAGAAAGCGAGCTTGCCAAGTTCTCTACATATTGAATTGCACCAGAAGAAATAAAAATTTCTTTACCCTTAACATCTTTCAAATCAACTGTGAACTCTAAATTTTCAACAGAACGTTTCTTTGCTAGAGTTATACCATGATTTACTATTGCCGGTACATCACAAACCATCCATGTTAAATCTTTTGGATACTCTATGTACTTTGCGTAAGAATAAAAATGAATACCAACATTGCCACCAAAATCAAAAATTGTTTTGCCTTGATTATGATGAAAAATCGAAGTTAACCAGAAAATTATTGGATAATCATAGGAAGCAATAACACCACCACTATTCTCCCAGTTATTATCCTCTAGCATTTGCTGGTATTCTTGAGCAAGTTCTGCACTATCATACCCAATACTTTTTGTCTGAGGTGCTGATTCTATGGCTTCTTCAAATGTCTGAAAGACGCCAGAAAAACAGCCGTAGCAATCTCTAGCAAACCGATGCTTATACTGCTTTTCTTGAAAGAATCGGTAAATCGGTTTAGCAAATGGAATCTGCTTGATAATCTTCTTCATTTCAAAATATCCTTAACTGCCAGTGCGACCTGTGTCATTTGTTCATCTGTAAGTGCGACTCCGCTAGGAATATAGAAACCTCGACGAGCGATGTTTTCTGCCACTGGGCAAGATTCTTCTTCAAACAATCCCATCTTTCTGAACACAGGTTGTTCATGCATACACCAAAAGAAAGGACGAGTACCAATCTTGTGCGCAGCAAGATACTGCATCGCTTCTTGAGCGTCAAACGCTACATTGTCTTTTAAAACTAGACCGTACACCCAGTATATATTTGTTGCATATGTAGCGCGCGGCAACGGTAACTGTACGTCAGGGATATTCGCCAGTAACTCTGTGTAAATTTGTCCCATCCGTCGCTTACGTGCTACAAACTCATCCAAACGCTCTAACTGAGCAACTCCAATCGCTGCTTGTAAGTTAGTCATTCGCATATTCCAACCCAACTCTTCATGCACAAAGCGTTTTTGAGGTTGAAAGCACAAATTGCGTAAAGAACGGCAACGTTCTGCCAACTTCTCATCATTAGTCAGCAGCATTCCCCCCTCGCCTGTGGTTATGTGCTTGTTAGGGTAAAAACTGAAGGTACTGATAGTGCCTAAGCTACCACAAGGGCGTCCTTTATAAGTTTGACCGTGCATTTCGGCAGCATCTTCTATAATATGCAGCCCATACTTGTCGGCTAAGTCCGACACTTGATCCATATCTACAGGTAGCCCATAGATATGAACAACCATAATGGCTTTTGTCCTGGCTGTAATTTTGTCCTCAATCTGGTTAACATCCATATTACAGGTGTGCGGATCACAATCTACAACTACCGGTACAGCACCAGCACGGACAATCGCAGCCGCACAAGAAATAATCGTGAATGTGGGGAGAATCACTTCATCTCCAGAGCCAATTCCTAATGCTGCAACTGCTGCATCAAGAGCAACAGAACCATTGCAGACAGCTATTCCATATTTGCATCCCACACTGGCAGCAAATTGTTCTTCAAATTGTTTAACAAACGGTCCTTCAGAAGAAATCCAACCAGTTTCAATACACTCAAATAAGTATTTATTTTCGTTTCCGTTTAGCAGTGGTTCGTTGACTGGAATTGGCTTCATGGCTTACTCAACTCCAGTATCTTAGCTTCCTGTGCTGAAATGCCCACAAACCGGGTTTTATCCCGGTCTCCCAAATAGGGACCTTGTTTAACCTCAATCATCTCAATTTCTTCAAGCACCTCAAAACCATGCCCGCCTGTGACTAGAAGAATAACATCACCGCCTTCTAGGATACGGCTTTCTAGATACTTCTGTTGATCGTTGTAAAAGTCAACACGCAACTTACCTCTTTTAATAAAGAGAACCTCTTGAGTATAAAGCACTTCACGAGGTACGGGATTATGGACGTGAGGCTGAATAATTTTTCCCTTTGGATGACGCATATATGCTAATTGCTGGGAAAGTTCGTTGGGTGTGAAGAAGTGAATCCCTGGTTTGTCAAATTTATTGGAAATAATCACAGCAAGTAACTGATCGTGGTAGATGATTTGTTCCATCATGATTCATTAAAGTTGAGTATCGGTAATTGATAATACCACTACCGTTATCTAAAAAGACAGCTTAATGTCGATCTTTACGCATTGTTCAAAAATTGCAAAAGCATATGCTCAAACCCTTATTTATCATCAGTGGAATTAAGTTTTTTGCTCTCAACAGAATTTATGACATATTAGCTATAATCTTTTTCACAAACATGCCTTAGATTGTTCGATTGAAATAAAGTCGAGCTAGGAGTTCTGGCTTTTGATAAGCAGTAGTCTAAAGCATTAATACTCTCTATCAAGTAGTTAGTCTTGAGAATTAATTGCAGTTTTTTAGTTTGTAGCATATTCCAAATAAGTACTTAGATTAAATTCAGGTAAACATTTCTATAAAATTTGGTTAAAGTCTTTACTCATACAGAATGGAATCAGAAGCACATAGCCAGAATGTGATTTCATTGAATTTTTAGTATTTATTATTTAAAGATTATTTAAAGAAACATTCAAGATGAGATCGTTTGTCCCAAGACCACCTCTCGATAACTTCCTGACTTGACTATCCTTCCATGTTCAAGTACATAGATGCGATCGCAATGTTCTACAGTGGAAAGTCTATGAGCAATAAGGATTAAGGTTTTTGTACGACTCAATGACCGGATTGCCTCAGAAATTAGGTTTTCTGTTTCATTATCTAATGCTGATGTAGCTTCATCTAAAATTAAAATCTCTCTTTGGTGGTAAAGCGCTCGAGCAATTCCTATCCGTTGACGCTGACCACCAGACAACCGCACCCCACGTTCTCCAACAGAAGTTTTCATTCCATCAGGGAGTTGCAAAATCAATTCTTCAAGTTGAGCAGTTTTAATTGCCCTTTGCAATTGTTGTGAATCAATTTGATTATCTGGGACACCAAAAGCAATATTCCTTTCAATCGTGTCGTCCATTAGAAAAATTGATTGAGGAATATAGCCAATCATATTTTGCCAATAGCGTAAATTGTCATTATAAATCGATACTCCATCAACTTTAATGTCTCCATCATTAGGTATCAATAAACCTAAAATAACATCTACCAAAGTCGTTTTTCCTGCTCCAGATTTACCAATTAAAGCAATCGATTCACCCTTGTCAATAGTTAAGTCTAAATTATTTAAAGCTTGTTTTGATACGTTAGGATAACAATAATTAAGTTGCTTTATACTTATTTTATCTATAAAATTTAGTTTCTTTAAATTATTTGATTTTCTAATAAATTCTTCTGGTTCGGATTTATACAAAACATCGATGTAATTGATACTCTTTAATTTACTATTTTCTAATTCTTGTAAGTCAAAATACAATTTATTAAGTGAATAACTTGAATTTCTTAATGTACCTAGTGCAGACATTAATTGACTAGCTGCTGGAATTAACCGAATAGAGGCAACAGCGAAAATACTTAAAATTGAAATTAGGTTTTGTGGATTTTGATTGAAGACTAAAGATATAGATATGAAACATACTATAAATGTAACTAGAAGTGCCTCAATTGCAATACGTGGTAAGTTTTGAAAAACTTGAAATAAACTACCTGTCAATGCGTGTCTTTGAGCTTGTATGTTCATCTGACTCTCAAAGTACGATTCGCAACCTATAACTCTTGTTTCTTTTAATCCTCCTACACTATGATTTATAATCCGAATCATTTCAGTATCTGATTCACTTCCTTCTTTACCCCAATAAGCCATCTTGTCTTTAAATCTATTATAAAAAGCAAATGCCAATGTGAGCATTAACAAAATGCTGGCTGTTGCCGAAACATCTGTTTTAAGTAACAGAATTATTAAAGCAAATACAACAACAGAGTTTGCAGCAGTACTCAGAAGAGGAAGCGTTACAGAATAACAGAAAAGAAAAGTTTCGTGAATAATATTTTGAATTAATGAGGCACTATTTTTACTTAAGTGATAAGTATAATTAACTGTTAAATAACCATGCAGTAACCTGAGTCTAAGTAATCCCTGCTGAGTTAGACTGAAGTTAAAAATGTATCTTTGAACTTGGAAGTATAATAATGATTTAATGGCAAAAACAAAAATAATTCCCAATCCTAATAAAGCAATATATTGACTAGTAGATTTTAAACCTGAATTCACGTAGCCCCAATGTAACCAGGAGCTTTTAAAAACTAAATCTGGGTGTGTGGCTAAACTCATGAACGGTCCTACTAATCCAATACCTAAAGCATCCAAGACTGAAGTTAATAAAAACAAACATAATAAAACAAAAATTGTTCTTTTCTTCGCCGATATGACGTATAAAAACTTTGAAAGATATGTTTTCATCTTACTTGGTTAATGAATTGTCTTAAAATGTAATATTTTGCTTTCGTTTTTTGCCAAATGAACTATCTAAAAATGACAAGCGGCTTTTGATATGTCACAGCTTGATCCAAAAGGTTCAATGAAAAGCTAGCTAAACAAGGATGATTAGTCAGTTAGTAGTATTCATAAATTATGAGATTATTTTGTGATTATCTAAGTAATTACCTCAATAGTAATTGGTAGACGGTTTTGCAAAAAATTACCTCTACCAATAGTTCTTGATCAAGTCCGTCTTACAACTACAGAATTTTGAGATACACTACGACTCGACTCAACTGCTTCTTTCGTATAGTAAAAATAGCTGTCAGGCTCACCCTTGACATTCACACCATTAATTACCATACCCAACACATTGTGTCCTGACTGTTTCAAAAAGTCTCTAGCCGCATTGGCACTCGGAAAATCAACGACTCCTGGACGAACAACCCATAGTATACCGTCAACTAGATTGCCTAACACTGCAGCATCTGCGACTCCGCCTAAAGGAGCGGTATCAAAGATGACAAAATCATATTCTTCTGCAAACGAGCTAACAAGTGCAGCCATACACTTAGAGTCTAATAATGCTACTGGATTTGGAGGTACAACTCCAGCAGGAATAACGTGTAGGTTAGGCATCACTTCCTGTAAAGCTAGATCAAGGGTATCCGGATTAACTATGACATGACTTAGACCTACAGCATTCGTCAAATTCCAAATATGATGCTGGACTGGATGACGCATATCGGCATCGACCAGCAAAACCCGATGTCCCACTTGAGTCATCGCCATCGCTAAATTCGCTGCCACCTCAGATCTACCCTCACCAGAAACGGAACTCGTCACCACAATGACTCTTGGTTCTCTATCCGAACTTAGAAACTTCAAGTTAGCTTGTAGCATTTGGTACGCGTCACCAACAGGGAAGTGCGGAATGTCTCTGCCAATCACTCTGGGAATTGGTTGATCCACCTTTGACCTTTTAAAACTCTTCTTCTGATTTTTACCTGTTAAAGGTATGACCCCGAGTAAGGTGTATTTGAACAATTCCTTGGCTTGTTTAACTGTCTTAAGTGATGGGTCAATTGTATCTAAAGCAAAGGCAGCAATGGCACCAAACAAGACACCTAAAACTGCTCCAGCCCCTATAATCAGGATTTTTCCACTTCCAGTAGATTTATCAGGTACCAAGGCAGGGGAGATGACACGAGCATTTCCAATATTTTGATTTTCTGCTACTTGAACCTCTTGCAGTCTTGTTAAGAGTGTTTCGTAAGTCGTTTGAGCCGCTTTCAGTTTGCGCTCAAGTTCCCGCTGAGTCTGTTCTAGCCTGGGCAAGATATTTGCTCGCTCTTTGTAGAGAGTTCGTTGGTTTGACAATGTAGCGATTTGTTTGACGAAACCAACGCGTTGTGCTTCCATGCCAGCATAATCTTCCAGTAGCTTTTCTCGCAGAGAGCCATTCTGTAAATTCCCCAGGGAAATTTGCTGATTGCTACCAGTGACCTGCTTCATCCGCTGTTGTAGCACGCTGTTGAGAGCCGCAACTTTTTCTTGCAAGTTGACAATAATAGGGTGTTCTGGCTTCAAACGAGTACGCTCAACCGCAAGTTGGCTTTGTGCTTCCTGGAGTTGAGTCAGCACTTGCTGAATCCCAGATGCCTGAGTCAATGAGGAATTGATCACGGTTTGCTGCGAATCAATTTTTGCTTGAGCCTGTAATTTTTCTGACTTAGCAGTGACATCTTCTAGTTGAGCCTGGGCTTGAGAAATTTGATCATCTAACTTGGCGATCGCCTCAACTGCAGCAGTGGCTTCTTCTTGGAGAGTGATGATTTGATTGTTCTCTTTAAATTTGCGCAGCCCTGATTCAGCTTCTTTTACAGATACCTCTGTTGTTGGTAGTTGTTTTTGAATAAACTTGCGGGCGGAGACTGCCTCTTGCCGATTCGCTTCTATGTTATTTTTGATGTAAGCCTGCATGACCTTATTGACAACTCTAGCAGCCAGTTTTGGGTCTTTGTCAGTATAGGAAACCTGCAGGATTTCAGTTCCTTTGAGACTGCTGATTTTTAGTGAATTGGTTAATTCTTCAATTGTGATGCGTTTACCTTTCTCATCTCTAAGATTAAGTTCTGCAATGGTTTCCTGAATAACTGGAACAGATGCCACTATCTTTGCTTGAGTCTCAGACGGATTGCTTTCAGTAGTTAAAGCCTCAAGCCGTCCAATAGCTTCCCCCAAACCTGTTAGAGAGGAGGTACGGTTTGTCTTAATCAACAGGCTTCCTTCTGCCTTGTACGTGGGTTTTGATGAAAATGCAAGTAAGGATGCAATGATCACAACAACTCCACAAACTCCTACTGTAGGAAGCCAGCGTCTTTGCAGGATCAGCCAGTATTTTTGAAAATCTATTTCTTCAGAGTTTGGTACAGGCTCCATAGCAGACATTGATTTTCCTATTGTTTCCTATTGCATTTTATGATTGTTACTGTCTGACGCACTCAATCTCCAAAGTGGAAATCTTTACTTGCGTTATAGCTAAGCATCTTTGTATGTCTGCGAGTAAACTCGCCTACGGAAGGATTTCCCTCTGGATGAATGACCCCTATCGCTTGTTGCCAAAGTTCTGGAGATACTATCGATACCTCATAGATACAAATTTCCTTATTTTGAGTTTTGTTAACACGCTTTTTAACGTGATACCATTTGGTTTGTTGGCACTGATCACACCAAAATGCCTCCAACCACTCACCTTCCAAGGAAACCGCAGTCTTGGCTGCAATCAAAATCAAAGCATTCTGTCGGCTAAATCCCCGTTGCTGTAGTTGCCCTGCACGATCTGCAAGCAGAGGATACTTTTGACTGACGCTTTCAAGATAGCACCCATGAATTGGACAGTAGATAGCTCGTCTTTTTGAACGGTTTCGATTTCGCTCACACCTTCTATGCAATTTGACCTCCAGTTTCAGTAAATACACCTCATCAAAAAATATGTTAAATAAAATACGCTCAAGAAGACCGTTTTACTTAACATTTACTACTTCAAAATCGCCCGTATCATTAAAGTCAAATAAATAGTTACCTACAAACAGTTTAAAAATCAGTAGTGATTTTCTTCGGATATTTTCATTAGAGCAATAGACATCTCCGAAAACTAATCTCAAACCCTCACATGTCAAGGATAATGTTTTATTTATGGAGATGTCTAATAGAAAATTTTTATCATTTCTCATAAATAGTCATTTGTGACTCACTTATATGAAATTGAAAAAACACTCGATTGCCAAGAAAATAACCTGTTAATGAGGTAATAAGCAAAGTCTTCTATGTAACATAAAAACATTGACTTCACTGGATAACTTGTGAGGTTGAACGCTTTTGATTTTAGTTACACTATTTCTCTGATTCGGCCTTGTGATAAAGGCTACGTTGGAGGAACTGAGATCAAAAAGGCCATCAAAGTCCAACTCCGCACATAATTCATCAGATATTTTACTACAACGATATATCCAGTAATTCGATGCCAGATAGTCTATAGAGATTGCTACGATTTTTATTAAACTCTACATAAACTAAGTCCTAAATAATGCATGAGCTGAATATAGTTGATAACCAGTGATATTTTACGTGTAATCAACGTCTTTTAAAGTATAACAGATCTCTGTTGTCATTTTTTTGTAAGCATAACTTTGTTTTAAATTCTCTCAAAAATTCTAGATGTTGTACAAATTGTTACTATCGTAAGCCTGAGTCAATGGAGAAAAACTTTACCAAACAGGTTGCCAGAAATGTTCAGGTTTTAATTAAGTAGTAATTGTTGCAAGTAATTGTATCGTACTACATATTGCTTTGCAACTAGGTTAGTCAGGTCTAATATTTAAACCATTGATAGAACTGTTGAAAAATTCATCATTATGACTGTTAAATATTCCCTAGTCATGATATAAAGTTTAATTGTTTGACTAACTTTCTGTATACTAGCAGGAAATTATACGCAGCTATATAAAAATATGACGAAAATATATTTCTGATTTTTCTAAGTTCTTGAACTTTCGTTTAAAAAAAACATTAATTTAAACAGTAGAAATAAGGAGAATCCCAAATATGTACATTCACTGAATGGGTTATTACTGAGTATTAAAAAAACAGAAACCTCAAAAATGCGTCGGACGAATAATTTTATGAAATTTTGATTTTTAAAGTGAATATGTATTAAAAATTACATCTATCAAAAACATCAAAAACACGGTGAAGATACTGGTTGAATTAGATCTCAATTATAGTGTTATTGACATCCTAAATTATAACGATCACAAGAGCAAGGGGAGAGTGAGATAGTCAAGGAATTAGAAAAACACCCCCTCGACATGGTTTCAACCCCAACTGGTCAAACTATTTATCCATAAAAGTACGGATTGCTCTGCAACGCGATTTAATTGAACATCTCCAACAGAGGGCGATGCTCATGCGCGGAGCAAACATTGCTGATCGCCATGTTTAGTGTCTAGCTCAAAAGTGTCGAACGCTTTTGAGAACTGCCTAAGTCCTGAAATCATTAGACCACAAAGCGTAGGGAGGTATTATCCATAAAAGCTATGTGATGGACATTTGAGATACTCCTGAACAGTTTCCAGAAGGAAGCCGAAACCTGTTCTTGTAGGCGGAACCTCAGATCTTGCACCTCCGGCTGAGTACGGCCAGAACTCAAGTTCTGGGCTCACAAACACGCGTCCGTTAAAACGGATTGGAAAACTAACAACAGTCCGTTAAAACTGAGATCTTGCACCATTATCAAGAACGCAACCTCATCCGCCTGGGAATCAATTAAGAGGCTTACAGTTCAAGTCTACTTTAGTAGACTCAAAAGCTTATGCAGTCGTCTTGAGACGACTTTTACTATGAGCAGGCGGGTTTAAACCCTAGGCGGTTGTTGATAAGGAGGCAGAGCCTCCTGATTATTGAGAATGGTGCAAGATCTCAGTTTTAACCGACTTAGACTTTGAGCCAAGAAATTTATTTCTTGGCGGACGAAAAGTATGGTGCAATATCTGAGGAACGCCCTCCCGCAAGGTAGGAACTGCTCACCGGGGGAATAACTGGAAAAATAAGCGACTCGCTTATTTTTTTGTCCCAATGCGTCACCCGACGAAAGAAAACCAAATATTCCCCGTCCTCAACGTAGAGTGCAGGACGAGGAATATCAATAGTTGTGTTCTGTTCAACTCAGAACCGTCAAAAAATATAGTTCATCTTTGGCAGCTTTCGTCGTACTAAGACTTAGGCTTATAAGTCGAGGCAACATGCAACTCTTTTAACTGCTTCGTATCTACCAACGAAGGTGCATCTGTGAGCAAACAACGTGCTTGTTGCGTCTTTGGAAAAGCTATGACGTCGCGAATTGATTCTTCTTTGGCTAGCAACATCACCAAGCGATCTAAACCATAGGCGATCCCACCGTGAGGCGGGGTACCATATTCAAACGCTTCCAACAGAAAGCCAAACTTATTATCTGCTTCCTCTGGGGAAAGCCCAATCGCCTCAAACACCTGCTCCTGAATTTCGCGCTGATAAATCCGCAGACTTCCACCGCCTACTTCAAAACCGTTGAACACCAAGTCATAAGCTTGTGCTCTTGCACTTTTTAAGTCACTCAAATCATCAGGATGAGGTGCAGTAAATGGGTGATGCAGTGCTTCTAGGCGATTTTCCTGTGCGTTCCATTCAAACATGGGAAAGTCTGTAATCCAGAGCAAGTTAATTTTTTCTGGATCTATTAACCCAAATTCTCTAGCGATAACTTGGCGTAACCGATCTAATGTTTTATTAACGGTAGCAGTGTCAGCAGCCGCGAAAAGCAGTAAATGACCGGGTTTTGCATCTGTCCGGCGTAAGATTTCCTGTTTTTGCTCTGGGGTGAGGTTGTCTTTAATTGCACCAATAGTGTCGATTTCTCCATCATCCCTGACTCGGATGTAAGCTAAACCTTTAGCACCTGCATCAGTTGCTTCCTTGAATAAATCACCGCCTGGTTTGATACGGACGTTAGAAATTGAATCGTTCCCGTTGGGAATAGGAAGAATTTTGACAATTCCTCCATTGGTAACAGCTTCGCGAAAGACTTTGAAGCCACAGTCTTTGACAACATCCGAGACATCGACGAGTTCTAAATCATAACGTGTATCTGGTTTATCACTACCATAACGTTCCATTGCCTCGGGGTAGACTAGACGCGGGAAAGGACGTTGTAATTCAATGCCTTTAACTGTCTTGAAAATATGACAAACTAACTTCTCGTTTAATTCGATAATCTCTTCTTGGGACATGAAGCTCATTTCCATGTCCAACTGGGTAAATTCCGGTTGTCTGTCGGCGCGTAAGTCTTCATCGCGGAAGCAACGCGCAATTTGATAGTATCGATCTAAGCCGGATACCATCAGCAATTGTTTGAACAGCTGGGGTGATTGCGGTAAAGCAAACCATTCACTAGGGTTAACGCGACTGGGTACGAGATAATCCCGCGCACCTTCGGGAGTGGAACGGGTGAGGATGGGGGTTTCGACTTCTAGGAAACCTTCCACGTCTTCTAGGTAACGACGCATCGCTTTGACAACTTGATGGCGCAGTTGCAAATTGTTTGCCATGCGATCGCGCCGCAAATCTAAATAACGATACTTGAGCCGCAACTCTTCCCGCACAGGATCGGCGTCTGCAGTGGAAACTTGAAATGGTAACTGTTTAGCGACTGAGTTGAGAAGTTTAATTGTATCGGCGTAGATTTCTATTTCGCCTGTAGGTATGCGGGGGTTTAAGGATTCTTCAGGACGTTGCGTCACTCTACCTGTGATTTCAACAACGTATTCATTTCGTAGGCTATTTGCCAGATCATAGGAATTAGGGGTACGCTGGGGATCGCTGACAACTTGCACAATACTAGTGCTATCGCGTAAATCTATAAATATTACACCTCCATGATCGCGGCGACGGTCTACCCATCCGTACAAGGTAACAGTTTCTCCAATGTGTTCTTTTCGGAGTTCGCCGCAATAGTAAGTTCGCATAAGTCTTTGTTCTTAATAACCGAGCTAGAGAATTCAAGTCCATGTTAAAGCTTTTTCATTATCTAGCATCATTAGTCATTCCAGTTCAATAAATCTCATGCATAAACACTAAAGATGTAAAGGCGCAGCAATTGATGCATCTCGAAGAGCGTTTTAGGATTTATTTTTTTTTAAATTAACGTTGAAGGCGAGGAGTTTAGCCGCGTCTTGGAAGCGATGATTGCCCTTAGAGGCGACTTGTTATGCTCAAAATGAAAATTTAGATGTTCTGGAAAGACGTCCTCACCGCCATAATCTTTGACTATGGCGGGAGTTTTCTCTCGGAACTAGGTAATGCTGAAGTTATAGATTCATTGCCAGCAACAGCATTACTTAACCCGCACTTTGATTGTATCGACCTCAACACAGCTTGATCGCTTAGAAATTGCGCTCTAAATTTAGTACGGTTTTCTCACTCAAGTTTTTCAGTCCTCTTCTTGGTTTATACTTAAAGTTCATCCTCTTATTGCTGCCGAGAGCGACTGGTCGTTAAGTTATTTTGATGACAACTTAGCTGACATCCTGATCACAGGTTCCAAAAACTTATCCAAATCCGGCGAACGTCCCTAAACTGCTAAGTTTTTTCTCAAAGAATAGGCTTCCCCTAATCTCTGATTGGGCTGCGGTGAGCGACTTTGAGCAGTAGGACGCCCGAGAGCGATGCTGATAGACTGCGCCGCTTTTGGCGATGCTCCAGCAGGAAGCTTTACCATTGGCGATAGCGTCATTTTCGTCTGCTTTTATCAAGTACAACGTTTTGGATACCTTGAAGAGTCTTGGTGTTGACAACGAATTTGTTTATCATGATCACTCACCATAAACTTTTACATACAAAGCTGTATCCAGAAAATTACGCAAAAGGCAGAGTTTTGAAGCGGTATTGTGGTACTATTACTCTATTTGGTGTTCGTAGTCAAAACTACGCTCTTTTTTTTTGGTTACGACAAAAGTTATTGCCCAGGTCAATCAGTAGATTTACTGAAAGTGAGAAATTAATAATTTTTTTGCATACGACCATAACTGGAGTCGGATAAGACAGTAAAATTTCAAAAATGTCATGCTATTGCAAAGGAGTCAGAAGCTATGTGTTGCTAACTAGAAGATTACCAGTTCAAAAACTCTTGACTTTATGAAAAATGGGTAAAACGACTTACCTAAACTTACGCGAACATACCCACAACTTATCAAGCAATGCGCTTTTAGGGAGTTTACTCCGTTATAGACACCCACATAACAGCTTTACGCAATATACGGTATCCGCTGTTGCGTTGTAATGAGTTGCATCAAAAAGGCTAACATCGTTGCAACTCCTCAGTTGCCATCAAATCAAAGATTTAGTTAACAAATCCTATGCGGTAAGGTTTTGCTTACCCCTAAACTGGCTCTGGCATTAGGTGAACCTGTAGGGGTAATTCTAAATTACTGCTGGTTCCAATCCGCCACTAAAAAATGACTCTGACTCAATTGTGAATTTTGACTGGCTGAATTTTTATTCAATAATTGAACTCCTCTAGACAATAACCCATAAATAGGGAAAAGCAACACAGGGAATCTACGGATTAAGGCATCACCACTTTTTAATAAATCTTATGGCGCAAAATACCAACAGATTAGGAATACTCGAAAGACCCGCTAAGAGCTTGCACGATTTAGCAAGATTTATCATCACCCCTTGGTTAGAAAGAGCATCCGTCAAATCTCTGCAAAAACGAGTCGATTATCTAGAACGACGTTTATCTCAAGATCTACCTAATACCGAACAACGTTTGGGATCGCTGATTCAGCAACTACAACGCCAGTTCAACTTTCTCCAAGACAATACAACAAATCGAATAGACAAGTTATTAGAGTACGATTTGCCTCAACAAGTGCTGGACGTGCTGAAAGAGCAGACTGATTTGATAACTCAAAATATAAAACCGATTGTGGAAGATTTGATACGCGAGCAAGAGGAGAAGAAACGTTCACAAGAAAGTATCAGCGAAGCACTTACTCAAGTCAAACATCACAAAATTGAAGAATTTTCAGAACATCTTATAGAGTTCACTGCGTCACTTCCACTTGTAGAAGAACAATCAGCTGCTTCTTTAGAAGCAGGATTGTGGCTTTTAGCTCATCGAGAAGAAATAACACAACAAGTGGCGGATGAGTTATTGGGTTCCCAAGATGCCCAAACACAAGTCTTTCGTCAGAACCTTAGTAAATATTTGAAACTGCTTGGAAGCTGCTTGGAAAACGGGATTCAACCTCGTTTACTTCACAAAGGAATCATCACTCATGAACAGCCGGCAGTTGAGGTATATGTGAATGGGTTCAAGTTGATTCAAAATAAATATATAAAGTCTTGGGAACAATCAGCACAAGTGTCAACGGAAGCAGCTCAACAGTTGAGGGCGTACTTTAAGTACTTGATTGATTATTTACTCAAGATCCTAGTATAAACTTTTTTATTTGCCCCTTCTAAAAGAAGGATGGGGCTTTGGGCGCTTTTTGGTAAATTAATTTTAAAATTTCCAAAAAGCAAGTTGATGAATCAGATTTTAAGTGTAGCGCCTCCTCAACAGGTTACTACTCAACAGCAAGCTCTAAAGTCCAAGCAAATTCTTGTAAAGTCGTTAATTGTCTTGGGGTGGGAAATGCTTTTGGCATTACCCATAGGTTTGATTTTGGCAAGATTTCACATTGGAGGAATTGCCTGGATATTTGGTGGTATAGTCTCTGGTGCAGTTGTGCTTCAGACTTATCGGGTTTGGGGTGGGTGTACCCTCAAACCTAATCGGACAGCTAGAAAGACGGGAATGGCGCTTGTCGGACTAAATGTTGGCTTTTGTGTAGGTAACGCTCATTTAGCTGATGTTGCTTCTTGTCTTCCTATTTTCGCTTTGATCACGTTCTTTTTGTTGCTGTGTGGTACCGTAATTGGCTACATTTACTCCCACATCAGCAAAACAAATATTTTAACAGCGATGCTGGCTACAGTACCGGGTGGTGTGGGGCCGATGTCGGCGATCGCTGCAGACTACGGCAAAAATGTTACCCTTGTCGCACTCGTACAAGCAATTCGCGTTACAACTGTAGTTTTTTTGATTCCCATCATTGCTAGAGTATCATCTGGTCAGCAAATTTATCCGCAAGCACTCCCCGTCAAAAGTGTCTTGTTCAGTCTCGAACCATCCCAATTAGGATTACTTTTACTAGCGCTGTTATTTGGTGGATTAGGAGTATATCTTGCTATCTTAAGCAAAATTCCGGCTGGCGAGTTTTTTGGTGCAATAGTCGCTGGGATAGCGTTTAATCCTTTGTGTGAATGGCTGCCTTTCGTGGGTGATGTAAACTTTACTTTACCGCCTCTAGTCAATATAGTGGGGCAAATGCTTTTGGGAATAACCATTGGTGAGTATTGGGGTGACAAACCCGCTTTCACAAAAAGGACTATAGTCTGCGCTTTAATGTCTGTTGGAATGACGCTGGTTGCAGGGGGACTGGCTTCCATCCTTGCTATGGAATTAACTTCTTGGGACTGGCTAACCTGTTTGCTGGTTACAGCACCGGGAGGTTCGGCAGAAATGATTTTAGTTGCCCTGGCATTAGATCATAATGTCGAAATTGTCACAGCTGGTCATTTGGTGCGATTAATTGCTATTAACAGTTCTCTACCATTGTGGGTATTTCTGTTTCGCCGTCTTGAGAGTCAATCTTTGGAATCAACTTCAGTAGAGCGAAAAGTTTTGTGAAAGCGGTGTTTTTGGCGATAAACTGTAGCTTTTCAGACTCAATTCAGGAAATGAACAAAAGCTAACTACTTGAGACAAACGATAAATTGAGCTTATCAATCTATCTGAGAAGGCGAAATATAAAGCTTTGATAACAATTCTTATGGGTGGGGCTTGTGTATGGGAAGTGAAAAAGTGATAATCTATCTCAACAAAGATTAGTTTATTAAACTCATCTATTGCACAGCCAATCGGTGTGAGGGCTAGGAAAAATGCAACTACCACTCTCCAAGGATGCTACAAAAGTCCGAGGCGCGGCATAGCCGCGCCTCGGTTTAGTCAAACTATCAGCTTTTGTTCTGTTAACGAGTTTTGTTTCGGTGCTTGTTGCTGAAAAAAGTTTGTGTGAAGAGGCAGAACAGATGCATAGCTCTGGTACAGGTGTTGAGAAATCATCACAGTTGTTATCCAAAACAAAGCGACAGGGAACAACTAAGAAGATTCGCCAACTGAGTGAGATAGAGCGTCCCAGCACCAGCGCCCAAATGTTACTGGGGCAGTCGCCAGCACCACAAACAGCACCTTCTGCTGAAGTCGTCCAAGTTACAGAAGTTAAGGCAAATCCCACCGATAAAGGTGTGGAGATCATCTTACAGACAACTAAAGGGCAGGCGTTGCAACTAGTCAATCGCAGCACTGGCAATACCTTCATTGCTGAAATTCCCAATGCTCAACTGCGCCTACCGTCGGGAGAGAGATTCATATTCCGCTCCGAAAAACCAATTGGGGGTGTTACCGAGATAACAGTAACTAACTTTGACGCCAAGACTATCCGGGTGACAGTCAAAGGTGAGGCGGGTGTACCAATTGTTGAGTTGTTTGATAGTCCAAATGAGGGTCTTATCTTTAGCGTCGCGAGTACTGCACAAAGGGCGCAGCAGGGGCAAAACCCCACCCCAAATTCCTCCCCGAACCTCGCAGAGGGGCAGGCGGAGGGGTCACAGCAGCAGCAAAACCAGACACAGCTAACTCAACCATCAGCATCGGGTGATGAACCGATTGAGTTGGTGGTGACAGGGCAGCAAGACGGATATCTCATCCCTGATGCTTCCATTGCAAAAACCGACACTCCCATCCTGAATACCCCTCGATCTATTCAAGTAATTCCTCAACAGGTGCTAGAGGATCAGAAAGTTGTTGAGCTACAAGACGCCTTGAGGAATGTTTAAGGAGTAGTCATATCAGGAGGACCTCGTGATGCATTTCAAAACTTTACCATTAGAGGCTTTAGTAGTGGTGGTATTTACAGAAACGGTCTGAGAATCGGAAGTAAGGTATTGAGTTGGATATAGCTGGTGAAATTTTACCAGGTTGGAATATCATTGCTTCTTATGCCTATACAGACGCAAAAGTTACCAAAGACACCAGAACAACTCTTGTTGATAATACGTTGAATAATGTCCCTGAACATAGCTTCAGCTTGTGGACAACCTATGAGCTACTAAAAGGAAATCTCAAGGGATTGGGATTTGGTTTAGGGTTTTTCTATATTGGAGAGCGACAAGGTGACCTAAACAACACCTTTACTTTACCAAGTTACTTGAGAACAGATGCTGCCATTTTTTACAAGAAAAATGACTTGCGAGTGGCTCTCAACTTTAAAAATCTCTTTGGTATTGATTACTTTGAAAGTGCAGATAGCGACTTACGTGTTTTCCCTGGTTCGCCATTCACGGTTCAAGGAAGCGTTTCATGGCAGTTTTGATTTTCCTCAAGGTTTCCTTACAAAAGCAGGAGCATCGACCATGAACTCTAAATCACTTTACCTTACACCGCTACCTCGGCTCAGCCGTAGGACTGCGACTGATTATCTTCGGCTTGACCGGCAACTTAGGATAATAGAGAATAGAATTACGGATGCTATCAATGGTTGCCGAAATCAAAGAATTTGATGCCCTACATTGGGTGAAAACTCGTTCATCCCTTAATCCCGATGAATCAACCTTTCTCGTTTGGCAGGGCAAGATTTATGCTTTTGTCCCAGGTGAGAAGAGAAAACTTCTATTTCAAATAGTGGGTTACAGCGTGAGTAGGTGTATTCCAACAGAAGAAGGCTGCTGGGATTTTACCTCAAGGGAACTGACTTACTACCTTCACCCAGAAACAGGAGAAATTTTGCATAAGTGGCATAATCCTTGGACAAACGAGACAGTTCCAGTGGTACACGTTGCAAATAGTCCCGTACAAGGTCATTTTAAAGGTAAGTTTTCAGCACCAGTAGACGGAGACTGGACAACCTTTGTGTTTGATATATTTCCTACTTACCCTAATCCTCTTGGGGAAAATCCCAAGTTTGCTGAGTATAGCCCACACCCGATTTATCAAGCAGCGGAATTGTTTAAATTAACTGTACCAACTGCAGATTTATTAAACTCTGAACTTCCCTCGGTAACTGAACTCAAGCTAAGTTGGGACCGCATTGGTCCGTGGCTTCCTTGGATGAAAATGGGTGCACATGCTGGTCATCTGATCTATAGTGCTTATGGAAGCAAAGTCAATAGCTTGGGCGAGTTACCGCAAGTGCTGCAAGATGAAATCAATACTCGTGTTCCTTTGTACAAGGATGCGCCCAAATCGCTTCTTGATGTAGAAGATATAAGTTCTTGGCTTTATTTCCAACACCACTTTGATGCCTACTTGACAGGTGAAACCTTTCCAGTGCCAGAAGCGGAGGATGTTTAGCTTTGTTGTGTAGAGAACAACAAAGCAAAGACAAAATACGAATTAGTATTTTAATACGAGGTAGACAAAGTAAAAATATGTCTCTCGCATTAAAAACTCAAACTGACTTTTGAAACTGCGGTAGCGAGTTGTGGGCGTAGGGGATGGATAGGCATCCATTCCCATGTCTTGTGCCATTAACACGGCTCGCTTAAGATGCAAAGGGTCGCTAACAATCAGAAATTTGGACAAATGGTATTTATCTGCTACCTTTTGAGCATTCTCAAGGTTTTGGTGAGTTGTGTGAGATTCTGTTTCGACAAGAATATCGGTTTCTTTGACTCCCCGCGCCATTGCATAGCGTTTCCCCACAACGGCTTCTGATGTATCATCATTTTTGCCAACGCCACCAGTAAAAATGATAGTACGTACAACTCCTCTTTTGTAGAGATGAATGGCGTGGTTGATTCTTTCTCGGAAAACTGGAGATGGTTTGTCTCCCCAAACTGCTGCACCCAGGACTATAGCAGCATCAGTTTTGACAACACGGTTAGCCCTACCATAAAAGTATATGCTGAATGCTGTGATTGCAACTACCAGCAAAAGTGCAGACATAATCCCAAGTATGACCAAAGCTAGCCATTGTGTTTTGGTTTGGTAACTGGGCATTGTTGATATCTCCGAAATTAAAATTTACAAGACTTCATCTATCTTTTAACAACTTTATGGAGCTTCTAACAACGTCCAAAAGTACCCATCTGGTGCAACAAAAGAGAAACTCATCTCTCCAAACTCGTTAGGAACGAGGTTTGTATACTTTTGCACGGGGCTTGCTTTGATGCGATCGCAATACATATCTAGTCCTCGCACCCGGTAGGTGTAAAGACAAACTCCCAAGCAACCCGGTTGTGCAGCTTCAAACCTAGAATTTAACTTAATCACATCAGGAAAGCGAATGATATAAAGTCTGCCGGAACGTGCGGCAAATATGTTTGTTTGAGAAGACCGGGGATCATCAAAGGCGGTAAGATAAAACTTTTCCCCCTTTTGGAGATCAAAAATTTCTCGACCTGCTATAGAAGATTCGTAGCTTGTTTCTACATCGTCACGCACACGCAGCAAACCTAAAACTTCGTCATAAAACTTTAGAGTTTCTTTGCTGTCATCCTGAATAATCATCCCCATATGAGTAAACTGGCTTGTCTTGAGGGGAGAATTTACGTTAATGTTCCCATAATGTGGTAATGTATAACCAAATCTCTGAAAGAAAACCTGTCGCATTAAAGGTTGTAATAAGAGCATTTCTCGCACTCCGATCACTGGTTCGATGAAAGGACGGCTTTTTTTCTCCTTGTTGTAAATCACTTCCCAGCGAGGGAATGTATTTTTAATTTCCCAACCGGCTGCTTTTGCCTCCTCCACATGATTTAAAATGTTCAACACATCGTCTGTTAAGGTCGTAGCCCAGCGATTTCCCTTCACTTTCATTGATCCCATCCCTAATCCCTGATTGGTGGGATTTTCCCAAATCATCAGACGAAGCAAACCATGATCTATATATTGATGGTAAAGACGAATCGAACGTAAGGACGAATTGATGCCATACAGTTGGTATGCTGCTGCTTGTGATAATTCACCAACTTGACCAACGCGATAGCCAAAGAGTTCCCAGTATTGAATAGCAGAAATTGGTTCTTTGACACCAATACACACTTCGTAGATGCCTTCAATAGCAGTTTGTTGCCCTTGGTTCATAGTTAGTTATAACGTATAATAAAAGAACTTTTTGAAACAGTGTGCTATTTGAATTATCAATCTATTAGCTTGACATAAATGTATCAGCTTGATAATTGCAAACTCAACAGAAGTAATATGTAATTGTATTAACAATTACATAGATGATTGTAAAACTTTCCTAATTTAACTATGTTTTTATATAAAGTAACGTCAAAACGTTTTTAGAGAGAAAAATAAAGACAGAAAGCACCATGAATTGGGATAAAAATGGTGAAAAACCCGTTTGTACAGACCTGATTTGAGATAGATAAAAAGTCTGCATAACTAACAAACGTTGAGAAACTATGAAGGCGATCGCCATGCTTGTGTTTATCCTTAACTAAGCTATATGTTGGCAAGTAGAATTTTTATCCCTTTTTCTGATTGAAATGTTTGAAATAGCGCCTTTTGAATGATTTTGATAAAACTTCGACAAAACTTTATAACAATATTGAGTATGATCTAGATATACTGTTACCATTGTGTCTAAATCCTAAAATCACAACATATTGTTGCTAGTTTCAAAAAGTGACAGTTACTAGTATTCGGGGTGACTATCTATACATATTTGATGAGAAAGTGTGTTGTCAGTAAATATGCGTCTACTTAATTTACTGCTGAATTAGGTAGAGGCAAGATAGCTTGACACATTTTTATAAGGTTTAAGGAGAAATTCTCATTAAACCTAAGTTACGTACACCATAGGCTATTATCGTTTTAATAGAGTACCAAAAGCGTAGTGAACAACCATTTGGAAAATTAGTTTTGATGTTGTTGACAGTAGAAGTGAGTGTCTCAACAGAGGATAGTTTGACACTTCTTCTAGACAAGATGATGGTACCAATTCTTTTTTTTGGTTTACTTCACTAGAAAATAAGAGTTTTTGAGCACAAGAAGTAGTGGAGGAAAATTTTCAGGTGTGCAGATGTAAATAGTTGATGACGGCTAGTTACCTATGATAGAAACAAAGACTATAGAAATCGTTTATCATACTATTTTGTTTGCTCATTGACTAGTAACAGCTAGTCTATTTTCCTATTATTGATGCTAACACATCTGATGAGATGAACCAATATTATTATAATACATTCATAGGCGATTGTTCAGTATTTTGTATCTAGGAAATTGCATCTACCAAAAAAGAAACCTTGACTGCTTCCAGTACATCATTGGAAAAAATTGGTAGAAAGTTAAAATGATTGACACACAGAAGAATCATATCACAGAGGAAAAGAAAGATTTTCCAGACAATTTATTCATAAACTCGTTGCAAAAAAGTACTGTTATACAGTATGCAGATGATCTTCAAAATTCCCGAAAAAAGGGTGTTGTTTCCTGGTTAAAACGAGCAAGTTTACGTAGAAAAGCGGTTGCCTTTGCCTTTGCCTTCGGTACATTGCCAATCATATTAGTAGGGGTGTTCACCTATAACATAGTCAACAACTCGACTACAAAGGAAATCACCAATGCTAAACAAGATAAAGCTAATTTCTTAGCAGACAACATAAACAGTTTTATGTTGAGACGATATGGAGATATTGAAATTTTCTCTAAACTGGCATTCTTACAAAACGGTAAATTCAGGCAAGTATTCAATCGTGAACAGATGCAAGCACAGCTAAGAAACTTAAATATTGAAAACAAGTATGAGAGCATTGCTGTGTTCGACATTCAAGGTAACTTACTTGCTGAGTCCCAAGGACAATCGATTCCTAATCAAAAAAACGAGGACTATTTTCAAAAAGTAGTCAAAACTAACACACCTGAAATCAGTCTACCTTCAGCAGCACAAAACAAAGAGAAAGCTAAAATTTACATATCTGCTCCTGTTAAAGATAGTGAAACAGGTGAAACCATTTATATTATCCGAACAGCTACGCTTTTAAAATCTTTAGAAAAGGTAATATCTACATCGAAAATAAGTCAAGAGAATTACTATTTGATAGATGATTCCAGAAAAATTTTTCTGAGCAAAATAGGATCTCACTTAGGTAATGATGCTAAAGAAGAAATTCCGGGATGGGATAAACTGCAACCACAACAGCAGGTAGTTTCTGGTATATTTTCAAACGAAAAGGAAAATACTGAAAAATTAATAACTTATGCGCCTTTGCCAAAAGTAGAAGGATTGCCACAATTAAAATGGGCATTAGTTCTAGATTTAGATACAGCCACTGCATTTGCAACACAGAGACAATTATTACTGGCATTGCAGATGGGGACTTTCATCACAGAATTGCTCGTTGGTGGCTTTGCAGCAATTGTTGCTAATAGTCTCGTGCGACCAATTTTGGTTGCGACAATGGCAGTTCAAAAATTGGGTAAAGGCAATCTTGATACTCGAATTGCGATTAAAGGCGAAGACGAACTTGCAATCTTGGTTTCTAACATCAACAAGATGGCAGACCAAGTGCAAGACTTACTACAAAAACAAGCTACAGAAGCTCATTTCTTAAAGTTACTCACAAATATCTTCCTCTCAATTCGTTCCTCTTTGAGTAGTGAAGAATTGTTCAACCTTACAGTTACAGAAGCAAGACAAGCACTCAAAGCGGATCGGGTTGTTATTTATCACTTTAATGCTCAAGGAGGCGGACAAATCGTAGCCGAATCCGTTGCTTCTGATTTTCCTGTTTCTCTTGGGGAAAAAATTAAATATACCTCTATAAGTCAGGAGATGATAGAGGCTTACAGAGAAGGTCGGGTGATGGTTATTAACAATCTTTTGGAAGCAGGCTTTCCCCTCGAATACCACAATTTCATGGAAAAATTGCAAGTCAAAGCGAAGTTAGTAACCCCTATTTTCAAAGAAAATCAACTCATAGGTCTTTTGATTGCTCATCACTGTCAGGAAATTCATAATTGGGAGTTCAGTGAAATTAATTTCTTGCGGCAGTTGGCGCTTAAAGTTGGGTTAAACTTGGAACGTCTCAGTTTACTTGAGATGGCACAGACACAAAAAGACCTTGCCATCGACTTGTCTAAAACCCATAACTCGCAAGATGTATGCAATTTAGCGGTTCAAAGCATCCGTAAAGCCTTGAAAGTAGAGCGAGCAGTCATTTACAAAATAGACGAAAATGTCCATGGAAGCGTCGTTGCAGAATCAGTAGTAACAGGTTGGCCTTGTTGTCTTGGTGCAGAAATTAACGACCCTTGTTTAAAAGATTATGTTGAGAAATATCGTCAGGGTCGTGTTGTAGCCATCAATGATATTTACCAAGCCCAGCTCAACGAGTGTTATATCAAACAACTAGAAGCGTTTGCAGTCAAAGCAAATTTAATCGCACCAATTTTGATAGATAACAACTTGCTCGGTTTGTTAATTGTCCATCAGTGTTCTCAATCACGTCTATGGGAACAGTCGGAAATTGATTTGTTTGAGCAATTTGCCAGAATTGTTGGGCTAGCTTTAGAACGGTCTAATCTTTTAGAGCAAGCTGAACAAGGACGCCAAATTGCAGAACAAGGTTCAATGCAGCAACGCCAGCAGAAAGAAACGCTGCAAATGCAATTGCTAAGATTGATATACTGTTTAGAAGAAGCATCTCAAGGTGACCTAACAGTGCGCGCTGAAGTCACCGGTGCGGAAATAGGCACTGTTGCTGACTTTTTTAACTCCTTATTAGAAAGTTTGCAGGAGATTGTGATTCAAGTCAAGCTAGCAGCGACTCAAGTGAATGCTGCAGTTGCAGACAACTCAGGAGCAATGGGTGAACTGGCAATTAACGCACTCAAACAAGCACACGAAATTAGCCAGAGTCTAAATGCTATTGACCAAATGAGGCAATCGATTAAAACTGTGGCAAAAAATGCCCAACAAGCCGCAGAAGTTTCCCGTACAGCATATCACGCCGCCAAAACAGGAGACACAGCTATCGACCTGACAGTCGAAAATATTCTCAAATTGCGGGACACGATGGGGGAAACAGGGAAAAAAGTCAAGCGTCTTGGAGAATCTTCCCAACAAATTTCGCGTATGGTGGCATTGATTAATGAAATTACCAAGCAAACCAACTTGTTAGCTATCAACAGTAGTATTGAAGCAGCGCATGCTGGTGAAGAAGCGCAAGGTTTTGCTGTTATTGCTGAAGAAGTTAGTTTGCTAGCAGCTCAAAGTAGGGAAGCCACTTCAGAAATTCAAGAAATTGTTGCCAATATCCAACTGGAAATCAGCGAAGTTGTCAAAGCTATGGAGTTGGGAACCACACAGGTTGTTGAAGGAACGACTCTGGTTCAAAATACCAAACACAGCTTGAATTATATTCTGGAAGTCTGTCGTCAAATTGACCAATTCGTACAGTCAATTTCTAATGCTACAGTTTCTCAAGTACAAACCTCGCAAGACGTTTCCCTGCTGATGCAAGATATTGCTAAAGTCTCTGAAACAACTAGCAACTCATCTCACCAAGTTTCCACTTCTCTACAGAAAACAGTAGAGATTTCCCAACAGTTGCAAGAAAAAGTGCGGACATTTAAGCTACATTCTCAAGAACAGCAGAGGCTGATTGATAGCGATAAGCTGTAGGACTTTGGCGTGAGGCAACGACTGTGAGCGCTCAATGGTAACAAACCATTTTATCTAAAATCTCCCCCAACTTCTGGCTCACTTGCGTCCTTTGACGCCACTTAACAATTCAAAATGGACTGCGTCCCGCTATGATCTAGCAATTTAGTTGCTGGTAGGGACTGCGTATGATTTCAATGGGACGCAGACAGAATTTATTTATTGATGAATCTAAAAAAGACTCCCAAAGTATTACAGGCATTGGCACAATGAAGGCAGTGCTGATTTATGTGCAAAACGTGAGTTCAGAAAGTCTAGAAATTGCCAAAGCTACGTACCAAAGTGCTAAAGTTGCCTTTGAAAAGGGGCAGTACCGAAAAGCTGTTGAACAACTGGAAAAGGCAAGAACCCTCGTGGCTCCTAATTCTCGCCTCGGTGGTGAGTTACAAATGTGGCTCGTCACAGCTTATCAAGCAGCAGGGCGCACAGAAGAGGCGATCGCCCTTTGCGAACAACTCAAGCGCCATCCCCATTCAGAAACGAGTAAACAAGCAAAAGAACTACACTATATCCTCAAAGCACCAAGATTAGAACGACCAAGGGAATGGATGACCGAAATTCCCGATTTGAGTGCAATGGCTGACAATCAAACCAAACTTCCTCTGAGTGTAAAGAATACCAAATCTTCCAAAAAGCAGATGCCTCCTGAACGAGAATTTCTTGACCTTACTCAGGTCAATACCAGAGATAATCGATTTATTTGGATGGCGTTGATTGTCATTGGTTTAACGTTAGGTGGTTTATTTTGGTTGAGTTTGTAATTGACTTTGGGGGGTTTTCCGAGAATGCATTTGTATGCTTTAGCAAAGGATTTTGTGCGTGTACTTAGATTAGTAGGACGTTCTAGCAAGCGCGAAGGCTCGAAATCTAAAATTCAAAATCCTGTTTTGTGGATTGTGCTTGTGGTTTCTCTGTTACTATCTGGTTGTGTCAACTATGATGTAGGTGTTAATTTTTACAATGCAAATGGCGGCGAGTTTGTACAACACATTAAGTTGGAAGAGCGACTAACCAGTTTTAGTGGCGATTCTGTGTATGAATGGTTGAATAGTATAGAGCGTCGCGCCCGCAAATTGGAAGGCAAGACACGAAGGGTTTCTAATGAAGAGGTTATTGTTTCAATTCCCTTTAGTAGCGGTCGGGAACTACAAACCAAGTTTAATGAATTTTTCCACCCTAGTACCACTCAAACACTTGAGTCCATAAGAAGTGAAACTGAGTCGCAATTGCCGCAAATTGATTCTAATTTACTGTTGTTTCAGAATAATTTCCTGCTTTTAGTGCGGAATCGATTGGTTTATGACTTGGATTTGCGATCGCTTGCTCTACTTTCCAGCAAAGGAAATGTTTTGGCGAGTCCTGGCTCAATTCTCGATTTAGAATTTGGCTTAAACGCTCCTTGGGGTGCTAGAAATGTGGAAAATACTAATGTAATTCTTCCAGAAAAAAATGGAAATCAGTTGATGTGGAAGCTCAAAACTGGAGAATTGAACCATATAGAAGTGGTCTTTTGGCTTCCTAGTCCCCTAGGTTTTGGTACTTTATTCATTATTCTGTTTGTCTGGGCAGGTTTTTATCTGAGATACACTTTTATGCCAGATCCCAGAATTCAATTTGTTTCACAAGGAACAGTCACAGAATAGTCCTGTGCTTCATTACGCTGTATTCCACTCCTGGCGGACATAGTTACTTTTAATTATGTCCACATTCTTTAGTTTGGCTCAAACTGCTTGCTTTTAATTCATCAAAAGATTGATTAATTTTTGTGTAATAGGAAAACCAGTCTGATTTTCAAAATGTATAAACATTGGACTGGGGTTTGCTTCTAAAAATATATACTCACCGTTTGGTTTACAACGCCAGTCAATAGCAGTCCACTCTAGCATAAATGCCTTTGCTATTGCTAAACATTGTTGTTGAATTGATTCTGGTAACTCTCTCGGAATTAACTCAGCATCCAAATCTTCGCGAAAATCTACCGCATGACTGCGAATTTCAGCAGAATAAACTGATTCTCCAATAACATAGCTACGAATATTTGTCCCAGGAATGTACTCCTGTAGTGTGACTGGAGAAAGACTCAAAGCCAAGTTCAATCTCTTTGGTTCTAAATGCTCTTGTGTCAAAAACTGGGTATGAGCACCACCATAAACTGGCTTAAAAATAACTTTTTCATTTATCTGAACAAATTCTGTAATTTCTCCTGGATGATTACTAATCAAAGTGGCTGGAATAGTCACTCCTATTTCTTTGGCTTTGCTAAGTTGTAGAGGTTTTTCTTTATGAAACTGGTATGCTTGCCAAGAATTAACCCAATGACATGGACAAGCCTGGATTAATGAGCGCAGTGTACTTATTGAATCATTAAATGCAACATACTGTTGGTTTGAGTCTTTTAACTGCGGAACCTGAACGCCGGAAAAGCTACGCCAAAATATACTGTGAATATCTAGGAAATTTAATTGATGTTCTTCAGATAGAGCTAAAGATCCCACCTTAGTATCAGGTCTCCAAGACATCCTTAATTGTGTTGGAAATAGCTGAGTATCGAAATAATTTACCGTCGCACCAGCATCTGTAAGAGCATTCTTCAGATGGGCAGCATGAGCATCTAAAGAATTGCCCAAAATTAAAATGTTCATTTTAAATTAGCGGTTTTAAGAAGTCTGAAAATAAAATAAATTTAACCGCATATAGTTTCAGCACTTGACTCTAAAGTGCTGAAACTATATGGTATGTAAACTTGAACTGAAATCGTTTTTCAGTCAATTACTAAAGTGGGTTTTGTCTCCGCCATGCGCTTATCACGCGGAGTTTTCAACCAGTCGCTTTAAACTTCACATTAACGACCAATCTACCAAGGAAAGTGACCTCCAATTTCAAACCAACCTTTGGTCACTGGAGGCTTTTTGGGTGGCTTCTCTCCTGTTTCACTTCCTGGACAGGGGGCAGAAATACAATTTATCACTCCCCCTCCTTCTTCACCTACAGCTTGAGTGGTGACTGTCCCTCCTCCTCCTTCTTCACCTAAAGCTAGAGTGGTGAATTTATCCGATCCACCTAAGACTTGAGCAGCCTCTTCGTCATTGAGTTCCTCTTCAAAATTGAGTTCTATTGCTTCTAAATCTGAAACATCTAGACCAAAGGGATGGTTCATTACAGTTCTCCTGGGTTGATAAAATTTCTGGGTTTTGTACTGGGTTTGCGGAGTGTTAGGAAAAGGTTCTGATTCCTGTACTTGTAGTACATATATCAGATATTTGTGGTTCTTGTTACTATCTTTTTGTAACAATTTTATACTTGCATAATTTTGAAAAAAGTCAAGTAAAGACTGCTCTTTTCCTAGTAATAACTGTCCTGTTATCTGCTATCTGACTCGTACATTCAGTTGTTGATCCCCAACGCTATGAGTGAGGTCAACGTACTTGGCTGTTTGAAATGACTGCTGATAAACCTGCCATAGAGGAGGTACAGGGCGCGGCTGTGCTGCGTTGATGGACAGGCAAACAACAAAGCTCAAGAATGTGACTAAATACAAAAGCGCGAGTTTTTTCATTACGGCGACAAACGCTGAATTTTCCAACTACCATCATCTAAGCGAGTATAAAGCAAGCGATCGTGCAGACGGTTAGAACGTCCTTGCCAAAATTCGATTTCTGTGGGGATCACGCGCAAGCCACCCCAGTGTTGTGGTCGCTTAACATCTTGGTTTTGATATTGAATTTGCAACTCCTGCATCCGTTGTTCCAGCGCTTCTCGGCTTTTTATAACCTGACTTTGCTCAGACGCCCATGCACCTAGGCGACTGTTCAAAGGACGGCTATAAAAATACTCATCTGACTCGTTTTCGGAAACTTTTTCTACACTCCCACAAATACGGACTTGGCGTTCTAGTTCCGCCCACCAGAAAACTAATGAAGCTTGAGGATTTTCTGCTAACTGCTGTCCTTTATGACTGTTGTAGTTGGTATAAAAGATAAAGCCCCGTTGGTCAAAACCTTTGAGCAGCACAATTCTTGCTGAGGGCTGACCGTTTACTGTAGCTGTGGCTACAGTCATCGCGTTTGGTTCTGGAAGTTGGGCTGCTAATGCTTGGTCAAACCATTGTCTAAACTGTATAAAAGGATTAGAGTTTACATCCTTTTCGCTCAAACTTTGCAGGGTGTAGTCTTTGCGAAGGTCAGCGATCGTTTTGTCCATTTTCGTTTACTTTCCTATTATTAAGTACGTATTTCAGTACTTGGTGCCTGTATTTGCAAAAATATTTATCTAATCTAGTAGTCCACCACATCAACTTTGAGGGGTAGATGAGGTGAAAAAATTCTTACTCTCCCCCAGCTTCCCCAGCTTGCCTTAACCCCGCAATTTTGGGTAGTCCGAGCACTAGATGGTCATCAGCTTTCACTAAGTTGTACCTAATGTATCAAAGCGTTTTAACACAGATAACATAAGATGTACCGTTCAGCCTCAGTTCAACGTCTGTTAATATACGGCCTGAGCGGTCCGATTATCGCTCTCAATCTCTGGTTGCTGTATGTGATTTTTCGCTTATTCCAGCACCCCATCACCATTGTGAGCATTGCAGCAATTCTGGCTTTTTTACTGAACTACCCAGTCAAGTTATTTGAACGCATTACCTTGAGCCGTGCTCAAGCAGTTATCATTGTATTGCTGTTAACTTTAACGCTTTTGGTCATTCTTGGCGTTACGCTCGTACCAGTAGTTATTGACCAAACAATACAACTTTTAAATAAAATTCCAGATTGGCTAGCCACCAGTCAAGCAAACTTGGAGCAGATTGAAGCTTTAGCTAAAAAGCAGCGTTTTCCCCTAGATTTGACGGTAGTCAGCAATCAAATAAATGCAAACATTCAAAGTTTGCTGCAACAGTTGGCTTCCGTTGTTGTGGGATTTGCGGGAACACTGTTATCGGGTTTAGTTGATCTGATATTGGTAGTAGTGCTGGCATTTTATATGCTATTGTATGGCGATCGCGTATGGTCTGGCTTATTCAACTTCTTACCACCTCATATTCGATTCCCCTTAACCACATCTTTACGACTTAATTTCCACTACTTTTTTCTCAGCCAGATTTTGCTAGCATTGTTCATGGTAATTAGTCTTATTCCTATTTTCTTACTTCTCAAAGTACCTTTTGCCTTGTTATTTGCCATACTCATAGGTATATCCCAACTCATCCCCTTCATCGGGGCGACTTTAGGTATTGGTTTGGTTACTTTTTTAGTTTTGCTGCAAAATTGGTGGTTGTCAGTGCAAGTCGCTATAGCTGCCATAGTCATCCAGCAAATTAAAGATAATCTGTTAGGTCCCAAGTTACTTGGCGATTTTATTGGTGTTAATCCCATCTGGATTTTTGTAGCTATTCTCATGGGATTTGAGATTGCTGGTTTATTAGGAACACTGGTTGCTGTTCCTATTGCTGGCACCATCAAAGTTACCTTCGATGCTATCAAAGGCGGTAACAGAAAAAACAGTGTAACTGAGTAGGAGTTTCGGGAATGATTGATAAAAATTTCATATACATAGGGAAATGTAAAGATTATTTTTATGATTTTTTCGATCCATTTTTGTAACAAGAGTAGGTGTATCAAAATATCATATGTTATACTCTACGAGTTATATTCATTCTCATACCATTTTGTTTTCTAGCAATCCTAAATAGTTTGTGAAATTCTTCCGCAAGGTTGTTCTAAGTCAATTCTCCAGTGTTTTTTATTTCTTTGTACAAATGACAAAAGTCTCATAGACGGGTTTACTGCCTGTCACTCGTGGTGTAAGAAACTCTTTGTCGAGCGTAAGCTCAAAAGGCGTACTGATTCCAAAAAGTACTGAGTAACCCCAAAAGTTGTTTGACAAGTAAAATAAAACTGCTGTAGATGTTCAACCTTAACGTTTTCAAACTTTTTTGGATAGGACGTTGCGCTATAGTTCAAGCACCATTCAAAATGGTATTAGCCACAATTTTCAGGGAAGCATTGAGCAAAAAAAATTATCTAGTCTTTGGTTTTCAATGAGACAAATCAACTTTGTTATAATCTTTATCTTTTGTTTAGCCTTGGCTTTATTTGCCCTCGAGAACACCCAACCCGGAACAATCAATATCGTTCCAGAAGTACAGGTGCAGGCACCAATTGCAATTGAGTTGCTTTTGGCAGCTGGGATAGGAGCAGTTCTGGCTTGGTTGTATAGTATCTGGACACATTTTCTGCGACTTGTACTTTCTGGTCAACAAGTGCGACAGAAAAATGTCCAAATTAAGGAACTAGAAAGGAAAGTTGAACAATATCAAGCAGAAGTTCAATCTTTGAAACCTGTTCTACCGCCAGTGAATGATTCTGTAGCAAAAGAAGCACAAGTCATCAGCCAATAACAGAATTGTTTCGTGAGTACTTAGTAGTTGTTAGTCGTCCCACTATCGACTACTAACACAACAAAGAACAACTCATAAGAAATAGCAATTTCTTATACAAAACCAGTAAATCCAATATCCAAACAATTAATGGATGCTTCTGAGTTATTGGAAAAAATTACACTTTTGATTCATCAGGCGGAACTTGGGGAAATAGACCCTTGGGATGTCAAAGTGATTTCGGTGATTGATAATTATTTGGAATTAATGGGATCGCAAGCAACCAGCAAGGGCTATGAAGCTGACTTGTTGAAATCAGGACAAGCTTTTTTATCGGCATCGAAACTTGTGCTATTTAAAGCAAATACTTTGATGGAATTGCAATCAGCAGCACAAGATCAAGAAGCGGCCGTTGATGATGGATTGCTTACGAGTGAAGACGGGATCATTCATCAAGCTCAGCGCTTACCATTAGAGCGGCACTTGCGTCGTCGTCCAATAGCAATGCCACCATCAAAGCGTCGCGTGACTTTGCAAGAACTGATTTCGCAATTGCAAATCATGGCGCAACAATTGAAACTCGTAGAAAAAGTTAATAAACCTGTCCGTCAGAAACGGCAACCTAGTTTGCAAAGTATGCGGGCAGCATTAGAGTTGGCTCACCAGGAAAATCTTACAGAGGTGGCTTTTGAACTAGAGCAGCTCTTGCAAAGTGTGGCAACACAATTGAGTTCACACAACAGTTGGCTCAATCTTGAACAACTGGTGGAGTTGTGGACGCAAACAAAGCAACCACAACAAAATAATACACACACATCGCAACATAGTCATATAGTTGTTAGTGTTTTCTGGGCTTTACTACTGCTTTGCGCTCAATCGAAAGTGGAGCTATTTCAGGAGGAGTTTTATCAGGAAATTAAAATCAGGTTACTGACTGATTCAGCTAATCATGAATCCATAGATGCTCCCTTGAATTCAGAGTTTGCAACATAGGAATATTCAAAATTATCAGAGTTTGGCTTCAGCAAGTTCCAAAATCCGATTAAATTGAAAAAGATAACGAATGAGAAGATGTAGACACCAACAAAAATTTTGCCAAGTCGCAAAATCCTTTGTGTACAGGTTACCTACTCTGGATGGTGAATAGACAGCGCTCTCTAGATGAAAGTTTTGTGCATCTTGGTGAGTGAGTTGACTGTTGGCGCAACTCCTGTGTTCGTGGCGTTGCAAGAGCGTGCTCTCGGGGCATACTAAGCATACGTATGCTTTATTACGCAGTTTTTCTCCGTAAGTCGGGTGAACACTCACTCTGCCGCATAGCATGTGGAAACGAATTAGGACATAGGCGTGCTGGAGGTATATTCATATCTCTTCCTCCAGACTGTTTTATATTGGCGCAACCCTAGGCAGGACTTACGGTGTAGCCATGCCCCAGGCATAGGGCTTCTCGTAAAGTTCAATGGGCTTTAAGCAGGGTAGGTTAGAGTAGGATAAAGAATGATATGAGGTCATGAAGTGTGAATGCTCAAAGCTAGGTATGAAAAATTTATACTTTATACTTAATATTTTATATTTTATTCATGCTTTATACTTGACACTACTAGGCACGTTATGCCGATGACTGAGCCAAAGTGTCTTGATCTCTGTTATCCGTGCTTTGCGGGGTGACTTCAATCAGAAATAAACTCACGATGAAATATGACTTAATAACAGTAAACTCGCTTGTGGTTGAGGAATAAACACATATGAAGGCGATGATTCTCGCAGCTGGTAAAGGTACTCGCGTACGTCCGATTACCTACACAACGCCCAAACCGATGATGCCCATTTTGCAGAAGCCAGTGATGGAATTTTTACTGGAACTTTTACGCAAACACGGCTTTGACCAGATTATGGTTAATGTAAGCCATTTAGCAGAGGAAATTGAAAGTTATTTCCGTGATGGTCAGCGGTTTGGCGTACAAATTGCCTACTCTTTTGAAGGTCGTATTGTTGAAGGTAGTCTTGTTGGGGAAGCAGTTGGATCTGCCGGGGGCATGCGGAAAATCCAAGACTTTTATCCATTCTTTGATGATACCTTTGTAGTGTTGTGCGGTGATGCCCTGATTGACCTAGATTTGACAGCAGCTGTGAAGTTGCACAAATCTAAAGGAGCTCTTGCCACCATTATCATGAAATCCGTGCCTAAGGAAGAAGTTTCTAGCTATGGTGTAGTCGTCACCAACGAAGATGGTCGTGTTAAAGCTTTCCAAGAAAAACCCAAAGTTGAGGAAGCTCTAAGCACTAATATCAACACAGGTATTTATATTTTTGAACCAGAGGTTTTTAATTATATCCCATCTGGGGTAGAGTATGACATTGGTAGCCAACTTTTCCCCAAACTGGTAGAAATTGGTGCGCCCTTCTACGCTATCCCAATGGACTTTGAATGGGTGGATATTGGAAAAGTTCCAGACTACTGGCGGGCAATTCGTGGTGTCCTTTCAGGGGAAATAAAGAACGTGCAAATCCCTGGACAACAAGTCGCACCTGGTATATACACTGGCATGAACGTTGCTGTCAATTGGGATAAAGTCGATATTACAGGTCCAGTTTATATCGGCGGCATGACCAAGATTGAAGACGGAGCCAAAATTGTCGGCCCTACGATGATAGGTCCAAACTGCTGGATATGCAGTGGTGCTACGGTAGAAAACAGTGTCATTTTTGAATGGTCACGATTGGGACCGGGAGTACGGCTTGTGGACAAGTTGGTATTTGGTCGTCACTGCGTAGACAAGACTGGAGCAACGATAGATGTCCAAGCAGCAGCTCTGGACTGGCTCATTACTGATGCTCGCCGAGATCCACCATCGCATACACCAGTGGAACGGCAAGCTATTGCTGAATTGTTAGGAAATAATGCTACTTAGTCATTAGGAGGGAGTACGCTCTTGCGACTTTTAGCGTTGTAGCATCTGCCGTTTTAAAGTCATTAGTCACTAATTGATGACTAATGACTTTTGACTTTTAACTGTTCAGGTAAGTGTAGCGTCGCAAACTTTGTTCATAGGTTTGCAACAGCCTTTGAGCTTCCGCTAAAGTAATGTGATTTTCTTCTAAAGCATGCTCACAACGCTGGCGAATGCTTTCGACCATATCTTCAGAGTCATACTGCACATAGCTTACCACTTCGCTCATGGTATCACCTTTAACAACGTGTTCAATTTGGTAACCTTTTGGAGTCAGTTGGATGTGAACTGTGTTGGTGTCGCCAAAGAGATTGTGCAAATTGCCCATAATTTCTTGGTAAGCTCCGTTGAGGAACATTCCGAGATAGTAGGGTTCTCCTGATTTGAGGGGGTGCAGTTCTAAAACTGATTTCACATCCCGCAGGTCAATAAACCTGTCGATTTTGCCATCACTATCGCATGTCAGGTCTGCCAAAATTCCTCGCCGTGTTGGTTCTTGATCCAAACGGTGAATTGGCATAATAGGGAAAAGCTGGTCAATAGCCCAACAGTCGGGTGCAGATTGAAACACAGAAAGATTGATGTAGTAGATAGAAGCCATGATTTGTTCTAGGTCTTCCATCTCGTCCGGTACGTATTCCTGCTTTCTGGTTATTTCAAGAATTTTTTGACAACAAGCCCAGTAAAGCCTTTCAGCTTTAGCGCGTTCTGTAAGACTTAAAATTCCTAAGTTGAAACGACTGATGGCTTCTTCTTTGAATTGGGTAGCGTCGTGGTAGAGTTCTTGGTAGTTCTCCTCGTTAACAGATTGGAAAGTTTCCCACAGGTAAGTAATAACCGGGGATTCACCTTCTTTTGGCTGTTCTGGTGAGTCAAGCGGGACAACACTGCTACTAAGAACGTCAAAAATCAGTACCGATTGATGGGAAGCAATCGCCCGTCCGCTTTCGCTTATCAGTGTTGGTACTGGAAGTTTTCGTTCGGCACAAGTATCTTTTAACTCTGCCACGATATCGTTGGCATAGTTCTGCATATTGTAGTTTTTTGAGGCATAGAAGTTGGTTTGCGAACCGTCATAATCGACACCCAAGCCACCTCCAACATCGAGATACCTCATCTTTGCCCCTAATGCTGCCAGCTCCACATAAATACGGCTAGCTTCTTGAATGGCATCTTTAATCACATTGATGGCTGAGATTTGCGATCCGATGTGGAAGTGTAATAGCTGCAAGGAACCCAATAGGTTAGCATTACGTAACTTGTCAACTGCCTGAATAATCTCAGGGATGGTGAGACCGAATTTAGCGCGATCGCCTGTAGAAGTTCCCCACCGTCCCATCCCTTGGGTACTTAGTTTAGCTCTCACACCCACAATTGGCTCAATCCCCAATTGTTGGCTGACTTCGATCACCAAATCAACTTCTTCGACTTGTTCTAAAACGATAATCGGCTTTTGACCTAGTTTTTGTGCCAGCATCGCTGTCTCGATGTATTCTCGGTCTTTGTAGCCGTTGCAAATCAGCAGCGCTCCTGGTGTATCCAATAAAGCTAGACCAATCATTAACTCTGGCTTTGAACCAGCTTCTAAGCCAAATTGATGGGGTTTGCCGAACTTTACCAAGTCTTCAATTAAATGCCGTTGCTGATTGCACTTGACAGGAAATACGCCACGGTAAACACCAGGGTAGTTGTAGCGGGCGATCGCTTTGGCAAAACAAGCGTTTAACCGCTCAATCCTGTCTTCCAAAATATCCGAGAAACGAATCAGTAGCGGCAATCCTAGACTACGCTGTTTAAGGGCGTTGACGAGTTCATATAAGTCTAAAGAACCACCGCGATCGCCTTTAGGAGAAACAGTGATATGACCTGCTGCGTTTATAGAAAAGTAAGGCTGCCCCCAACCTTCTATTCGGTAAAGTTCTTCACTCTTTTCAATTGTCCACTGGCGAGGTACATCTGCTGATGTGGCTGGTGGTAGCAGCTTTTTTTGTTTATTATTTTTCAATTCCGCTTTTTGTCCATCGGACGGCAGTTTCAGCACCCCTTCTAATTTCTCTGTTGACTCAACATGCATTTCTTCGCTGACCTCGATGTTAGACCCACGAAAATACAATTTAGCGTATTCGTCTGTATGTGCACATGCACTTAGAGATAGTTTCTGAGATATTGTCAGTATTGGTCATAACTCATTCCTATTTGTCATTAATTCTTGACAAATCAGAGAAGACAAACGACCCTTCTGGTATGCCTGTGGCACACTATTGGTGAACGCCTAACGGGAGATCCCTTCGGGTATCTCCTGCACGCCTACGCTACGCGAATGCAGTCGCCTACGGAGGAGCCAGTACTGTTCGCGCAGCATGGCACTTTGTGCCATAGGAGGGTTTCCCGACAGAGGTATCTGGCGTTGGAGATCCTCCTCATGCGCGCTGTCTCACCAATCGCCAAGGTGCAGGAGATCGTCCTGCATAGCGCTGGCTGCCAAAAGACAAATTCAGTAAATTTGAGGAGATAGTTTTGGAACGTACATTTTTAGCAATTAAGCCCGATGGCGTGCAACGTGGATTGGTAGGTGAAATTATCCGTCGCTTTGAAGAGAAAGGCTTTACCCTTGTTGGTTTGAAATTATTAAAAGTTAGTCAGGAATTGGCTCAAGAGCACTACGACGTTCACCGAGAAAGACCTTTTTTTGCTGGGTTGGTAGATTTTATCACTTCTGGCCCAGTCGTAGGAATGGTTTGGGAAGGCGAAGGCGTTGTCGCATCTGCCAGAAAAATCATTGGCGCAACAAACCCACTTTCGGCAGAACCAGGGACAATTCGAGGTGATTTAGGGATTAATATTGGTCGCAACCTGATCCACGGTTCCGATGCTGTCGAAACAGCACAACGGGAAGTGTCTCTGTGGTTTAAAGAAGAAGAACTAGTTTCTTGGCAACCAACCATAACACCTTGCTTACACGAGTAATTTAGGAAGCGAGAATTGATGAGGAGTCAAGGATTTTTTCCCTCACTCCTTGACTCCCTCATCTGGCTCCTACTCTCTACTTCCTTCCATCACTTCGGGTTTATTTTGTTCTTCTATTTCTTCTGAGTGGGTTCGCTTAGAAAATCCCCATGCCAAGATCAGGGCGATCCCAGTAATCATGAACCATTCTGGCGGTACCAAAGAATCGTTCACGACTCTAAGCAGTAATCGCAAGCCCACTAATGCCACAGTCATATAACCTGCATCCTCCAAGTGGACAAATTCATCTAACCAACGAATAAATAAACCAGCCATAAAGCGCAGAGTCACAACACCAATGGTTGTGCCTATAATCACAAGCCACTTTTCATTAGAAACAGCGATCGCAGTCGTAACACTATCAAGAGAAAACGCCAAATCTGTGAAGGCAATAATCGGGATCACTTGCCACAGAGAACTAAACCTGGGACCGTGGTCTTGATTGTCATCGGCTTGATCGGAAGTAAAATGTTGGAATACTAGCCACAGAAGGTAACCTGCACCTAGTAACTCAAACTGCCAGAACTGTTGCACCCAGGTGGCTGTTAGAAGTAAGGTGATTCGCAGGACATAAGCAAATACTAAACCAATATTCAGCGCCCGATCTTCGAGATCCTTGTCTTCTAGTCCTTGGGCGATCGCAGCCAGAGCGATCGCGTTGTCAGCAGACAGTATTGCCTCTAAAAAGACGAGCACTAGCAGCACTATCGGTGCTTCAATGCTGAAATGAAACTGAAGGTAATCGAATATTCTATCTAGCATTCCAGTTTTCTTAAAGAGCAAAAATCATAAATTACCACAAATCGCAATCTTAATATACAAAGCGCAATAAAATGCTACTTTTATTAAGCTTAACGTGTGGATGGCAAATTCTCAAAGCGAATCAGGATTACGGGGAGCACGCGAGCACCCGACGAGTAAGGAATACCTGAGCCTTTGTAATGCACGGACGTTTGCCACGGCGATTGCGACTGCGTAAGGAATAGAGCTTGTGTGCAATCTGCTGCAACTGTCATGCGACTTATACTTACCAAGAAAAAGTCTGAAATCAGACTTTTCAAACATCCTCTAACTCAACTACTTTTTCGAGTCAACTGAGTTGGTAGGATTCAATTACCAACAATCATTTTTGGGTTGGACTTAAAAAATTGTTAAAAAACTCTGATTCTCGGCACCGACTGATTATCTCTGTTGCTATTGGAGTATTAGTCTGCGTACTATTGCCGTCTTGGCTGCGCTTACCTACGCGCACTCTCTGTGCTTGGAACTTAGGCGCTGACTGTTTCTTAGGCTTGACTTGGTGGATAATGTTCAGGACAACTCCACAAAAGATGCGCCGTTTCGCGCAACTTGAATATCAAGGACGTGTGGCTATTTTAACCTTAATTATCGCTTCTGCTTGTGCAAGTGTTTTAGCGATTGGGTTCTTGCTGACTGGTAATACAAAAAGTTTGTCAACTATTTTACTAACCCTACACGTCACGCTGGCTGTGATGACGATTATCAGCTCTTGGTTATTAGTACATACTATCTTTGCCATGCAGTACGCGCGTACTTATTATCAAGTTAGCAATAGTAATACAGAGCAAATAGCTGGTGGTTTAGATTTTCCCAATGACGAAGAACCAGATTATTGGGACTTTCTATATTTTTCTTTTGTGATTGGCATGACTAGTCAAGTCTCAGATGTCCAGACAATATCACGTTCAATGAGGCGTTTGACTTTGCTACACGGGATCTTATCCTTCTTTTTTAATACTAGTATTTTGGCTATGAGTATCAATATCATTGCCGCCCTGATTTAAATCAGGTTTCTTAAGCCGATGCTAAAAGTATAGGTTAAACATATAAAAATTTTGTATCTCTACTTATAGAAAGAGGAAAACCTTGCCTTTGAGTTCTTAGGATGAACACAAACATAAGCAATCGGAGTGGATCTATGCCTGTTAACAACATAGATGAATTATCTCAAGAACTAAAAGACCAACTGCAAGAAGTTCCTCAAGAAGGAAAGCAAATTTTTGTTGCAGCATTCAATGCAGCTCAAAGTGACGGTTTCAGTGAACAGGGTGCCTATGAAGTTGCTTGGAATAGCGTAAAAAACCAGTACGAGAAAGGTTCAGATGGCAAATGGCATGCAAGGGGCGAAGTTACCGCTCAACACAACAAAGCTATTACCCAAGGTGGCAACTAAGTTCTTTTTGCGTTGGTTTTAAATTTCCGGCGGTTTGTATTAAAGACAAACCGTCTTTTGCTTATTTCTAGGTTTAAAAATGATTGCAAAATACATCAGATGAAAGTAATACAAGTTGCCAAAGTATTATAGATATGCAGGTCACAAAACACGAAATCTCTATTCGTCGTATGCAAGACGATGTACAAGATTATGAGTTGATGGCAAAATGGCTGACTGATGAGAAAGTATTGAAATATTACGAAGGGAGAGATAATCCCTTTCCTTTAGACAGAATTATAGAATCTTACCAGCCTATGGTCAGGGGAGATGATCCAGTTATCCCTTGCCTGTTTTACAATCAAAAAACTCCCATTGGTTACTTGCAGTATTGTGCCCTCAACGACTTATCTGATACAGAGAGGCAAATGTATTGTCTGGAAGAAACTGAAGATGTTTATGCGATTGACTTATTTATAGGAGAAATCCAATATTGGAACCAAGGAATTGGCACAAAAGTAGTTTCATTGGCTCTAAACTATATTTTTGAACAACTGCAAGCCCGCAAAGTTGTAATCGACCCACATGTGTGGAACACTCGTGCTATCCGTTGCTATGAAAAATGCGGCTTTGTCAAGCTAAAAATATTACCAGAACATGAACTTCACGAAGGAAAGTGCTGGGATTGCTGGTTAATGGCGACAAACCACAAGAAATCAGTACACTGAAAGAAATTACCCCGCTGGCATTGACCTTCCGCGCTTACCGATGACTCAACAACCTGCTAGAATCTGTATCCTTGGTGGAGGCTTTGGTGGTCTCCATACTGCTCTGCGCTTGAGCCAGCTTCCTTGGGAACCTTCGCAAAGACCCGAAATAGTTCTGGTGGATCACAGCGATCGCTTTGTTTTCTCTCCTCTTCTCTACGAACTTCTGACTGGGGAATTGCAAACCTGGGAAATTGCCCCACCTTATCAAGAACTTTTGGTCACTACAGGTGTTCGTTTTTGTCAAGGTTTTGTATCAGAAATTGACATAGACCAGCAACGTGTACATTTACAGGATGGACCAGAAATTTCCTATGATCAATTGGTGTTAGCGCTAGGTGGCGAAACACCGTTGGATACTGTCCCTGGAGCAACATCTTACGCCTATTCGTTTCGGACTATTGCAGATGCGTATCGTTTGGAAGAACGCCTGCGAGTTTTAGAAGAATCGGATGCAGATAAAATCAGAGTAGCTATAGTTGGTGCTGGTTACAGTGGTGTAGAGTTAGCTTGCAAACTAGCAGATAGACTTGGGGAAAGAGGACGATTTCGGCTGATTGAAATATCTGACCAAATTTTGCGAACCTCGCCAGACTTCAACAGACAAGCAGCTAACAAAGCAATAGAAGCACGGGGTCTGTTTCTCGATTTAGAAACTAAGGTAGAAGCAATTGCTCAAGACAGCATCTCATTAGAGTATAAAAATCAAGTAGACACAATTCCTGTGGATTTGGTCATTTGGACAGTGGGAACGCGGGTATCACCCGTGGTACGAAACCTGCCTGTCAAACAAAATCAACGTGGTCAAATTAGCACCACATCAACTCTCCAAGTCCACGATCATCCCGAGATTTTTGCCTTGGGGGATTTAGCAGATTGCCTTGATGCTGAAGGTAAGCAAGTCCCTGGAACAGCACAGGCTGCTTTCCAACAAGCAGATTACGTTGGTTGGAACATTTGGGCAACTTTGACAAATCGCCCTTTGCTTCCCTTCCGCTATCAGTTCTTAGGTGAAATGATGGCATTGGGAATAGACAGTGCCACCCTGACTGGTTTAGGCATCAAACTAGAAGGTTCGTTAGCATACGTCGCGCGTCGTCTTGCCTACCTTTATCGGCTACCAACTTTAGATCACAAACTCAAAGTTGGTTTTAACTGGCTTACTCGTCCGATTGTAGAGACACTTTATAGAAAATAAAAAATTACATACTTGGCATACAGGACTGTTTGAGTCAGTGAGATAGGTAGATAGCTAATAGCGAGTCAGTGATAGTTTATGAAGGAAAAACCGCGAGTTATCTTTTTAGATGCTGTTGGCACACTTTTTGGGGTGAAAGGCAGTGTAGGAGAAATCTACACTCAGATAGCGCAGGAGTTTGGAGTCGAAGTTTCTGCTGATACTTTAAACAAAACATTTATACAGAGTTTTAAAGCTGCGCTACCCCCAGTATTTCCAGATGCAGAGGAACAAGACATTCCCCAACGCGAGTTTGATTGGTGGCTTGACATTGCGCAAAACACTTTTGAACAAGCAGGTGTTATCCAGAAGTTTTCTGATTTTTCGACTTTTTTTAGTGAACTCTATATTCACTTTGGTACAGCTAATCCGTGGTTTATCTATCCCGATGTCTTGCCAGCTTTGGTTAGCTGGCGGCGGATGGGAATAGAACTGGGAATACTATCGAATTTCGATTCCCGTATTTACTCAGTGTTACAAAGTTTGGAGATCAGAGAGTTTTTTGAGTCTATCACTATTTGCACTCAAGCAGGTGCTGCCAAACCTGATAGCAAAATCTTTGCCATAGCTTTGGAAAAACATAAGTGTTCATCAGAGGCTGCATGGCACATTGGTGACAGTCTCACAGAAGATTATCACGGAGCGAGGGGAGCTGGGCTAAGAGGCATTTGGATAAATCGTCAGAATTAATTGTTGACATCCTCCCTACCAAGCGCAAAGCTTGAGGGTTGGATCACAACAATTGAAAAATCTGCCAAGCGCGTTAGCTCCGCGCCCCTCTTGTGGCTAGCGGTGAGGGGGTCGCAGTCTTGGCGGTTCCCGTCGATTGCGAACCCCCGAACCCGGAGGGCTTCCCGCAGGGTACTTTAGTTCAAGGCGTACTCAGGGGAAGGTGCAAGATCTGAGT
>NZ_CAWPKW010000140.1:0-9176 GCF_963888615.1 Brasilonema octagenarum UFV-OR1
CACCCTGCCCTGTCGGGCATCCCTCTCCTTGCTAAGGAGAGGGAAAGATTTTAGCGCAGCTAAAAGCGAGGGTGAGGAGAAAAGCGAGAACAGTATGAGCGTTAAGCGTAGCTCTCCGTTTGCGTAGCGCCCCTCTTAGGGGCTAGGAATCGCCCCTACGCAATAGACTTATCACACAACGAACTCTTGTGTTACTTTCGACTCTCCTAAAATCACATCAATACTAAATTTCTCCCCAAATTCGGCGCTAAATTCGACTTCAATCCAATTATCATTCTGCCGAGAAGTCGTATCTAAAACTTCCTCTCCCTTATCGTCAATCACAGCCACTTTTAATCCTTCAGATATATACACATTTGCCCCAGGTATATACTCATCTTTGGGGAGAGACACTTGTATCAAAATGTTAACTTCATCTTGATTTTTTATTGCTGACTGATTTTCCGCTGCGATCGTCACAATCAAAGCAACAGATTCGCCATTTAACTCCAAGCCCAAATCAATTTTTTTCCCGCGTGTGATACTGAAACTTCTACACCCCATCCATTCAATTTGTTGAGGATGTAAAATTTCATCAATTGTTTGCCAGCCTTCTGTAACAACTCCTTTGATCCATTGGTGAAGACTAACTGTTGCTGCTTGTTCTTTATCCGTCAAATAATCGAGCAAATCCTCTACAGATTGCAACTGGCTAAGAGGAATTTTAGCTACAGCTTGAGTTGTAAAACCTAGAATCGTCGCTGATTTTAAAGATTCGCTCAACTGCACAGCTACATAGCCAATTCTATCTGTTCTAACCTCTGGTGGAATCTCCAAATATTCTGCATTTGATAAAACAGGACGACACTCTAATTTTCCAATATTTTTGACTTTCAAATCTGCCACATCTATTAAACTCTGCATCCAAGGATTGTAATTATCCTCTTCTTCTTGATTGGTTTCAAAACCCATACAGCGAAGATAATAATCGACTGCATATACAGCTAAAATATTGAGATAGACTTGTTTAGCTCTATAGGATTAGATATCCCTTTGCGGTGCTTTTCTGCTTTACCATGTGCCTCGAAACTTAGAGGTACTCTAAAAGATATTTGTTCAGCGTTAGCGTTCATAATTAATTATCCTTAATGTTGAAGTGCAAAGAGTGAATGATTGTGAACTACTGTAAATATTTACGAAAATAATCAATAATCTTACGCTTTTTTAGACTCCGCTGGTAAAGCTCAGAAAGTCTTGGTATTGGATGAGCTAATTTTTCAGATATATACTTCCACTCTTATGCATCTAATCTCATTAATAAAATTCGTTGTAAATTGGCATTTATGTCATTTACGATGTAAGTATTCTGTAAAATCCTTTCTGGATCATCTTTGATAAACTCTCTAACTAAACGATTTTCGCTATTTTCATGGGTTTGAGATATTTCTTTTTCTTGTAGCTCTTTGCGAACTCTAGACAATTGCCCTTTCGCCGAATTATCAAAACCAACTTCCAAACTATATAATTCATCCAGACAGAAGATTGCTTGTTGTCGTCTGGCTTGTCTGAGAATCTCAAAAAACCGTGAGTTCATTATTTGATTTACCCAAGCCATAACCGGATGTTGTGGATTGTAAGTCTGGATATTTTCGCAAATTTTCATCCAGGTTTTTCCTAGTGCTTCGTCATAAATATCTTGAAAATTAGGAAAATCTTTCCATGTTGGAAGTCTTGTTATTTTTCCGGAATCCTGAATTTTTTTGATTAACTGATTCAACGCTTTGCGTCGTTCACGACTCTTAGGCGGATGTAGTTGTGCTTCCTTTACTAACTGTCGCAGTTGATAATCTAAAACATCTTCATCCATCTAAACCTCCTGCTTAACTCCAAAAGTTCGGTAATTTGTTGTAACGTATCGAAACAATATACAATGACGCGATCAGAGTAACGTCTAAATGTCCCAGATATTACTCCCTTCGGTGGTCTAAGATTATCTGCAAGAATTTACTCTTCTCTCTGTGCTCTGGTGCGCCTCTGCGGTTCAAAAATAAGTATTCTTCCGGCGATTCGGGACTACTCTCTTCCTGGTACAAGATTACCTATCTTCTTTTTGATTTTCTTGGCGTTCTTGGCGTCTTGGCGGTTCGTTAAATTAGGTATTCTTCTGGCGATTCGGCAGTAAGAAGCTTGATCTATAAAGTATAATTTTTCTAAATGGATCATAATTTCACTCCCGTACCACTTCAAACCCTTCTACGAATGAGACGGGGAGTTTTTACGCAAAATTAAGAATAATATTGTATGTAGTACAAACCTACATTATTTCTAGCGACGAAAATCTATAATCTTCATTAGTGCAATTCGCGATCTCATTCCCTTTGTAAGTTACCATGACCACTTCATCCCGTCGCTATCACATCACCACCTTCGGTTGCCAAATGAACAAAGCCGACTCAGAACGTATGGCTGGCATCCTAGAAGACATGGGCTTTGAGTGGTCAGAAGACCCAAATCAAGCAGATTTGATTCTCTACAACACCTGTACAATCAGAGATAATGCCGAGCATAAAGTATATTCTTATCTTGGTAGACAAGCAAAGCGTAAGCATGAACAACCAGACTTAACTATCGTTGTTTCAGGTTGCGTTGCGCAGCAGGAAGGCGAAGCACTGTTACGGCGTGTGCCAGAGTTAGACTTGGTGATGGGACCGCAACACACTAATCGTCTGCAAGACTTACTACAACAAGTGTTTGACGGCAACCAAGTTGTGGCAACTGAACCCGTTCACATTATGGAAGATATCACCAAGCCGCGACGGGATAGCAGCGTAACAGCTTGGGTAAATGTGATTTACGGCTGTAACGAACGCTGCACTTACTGTGTGGTTCCTAATGTACGCGGTGTTGAGCAATCCCGTACACCCGAAGCAATTCGCGCGGAAATAGAAGAAATCGGGCGGCTTGGTTATAAAGAAGTAACCTTACTCGGTCAAAATATTGATGCTTACGGGCGAGATTTACCAGGAGTCACGCCAGAAGGTCGTCATCTGAACACTTTGACAGATTTACTTTACTACGTCCATGATGTGCCAGGAATTGAGAGAATTCGGTTCGCGACTTCTCACCCGCGTTATTTCACTGAACGCCTGATCAAAGCTTGCGCGGAATTACCCAAGGTGTGCGAACACTTCCACATTCCCTTCCAATCTGGAGATAACGAAGTTCTAAAGCGCATGAGTCGGGGTTACACTCATGAGAAATATCGCCGGATAATCGATACAATTCGGCGGTATATGCCAGATGCGTCGATTAGTGCTGATGCAATTGTGGGTTTTCCGGGTGAGACAGAACAACAGTTTGAAAATACTCTCAAATTGGTAGATGATATTGGCTTTGATTTGTTGAATACAGCAGCGTATTCTCCACGTCCAGGAACACCAGCCGCAATTTGGGATGAGCAATTGAGTGAAGAGATTAAGAGCGATCGCCTACAACAACTCAATCATCTTGTTGGTATCAAAGCAGCCGAGCGATCGCAACGTTACATGGGACGCACTGAAGAAGTCCTAGTCGAAGATCAAAACACCAAAGACAAAACCCAAGTTATGGGGCGTATCCGTGGAAACCGTCTCACGTTTTTCACTGGTGATATCAATAAACTTAAGGGCAAGTTGGTTCAAGTAAAAATTACCGAAGTTCGTGCTTTTAGCTTAACAGGTGAGGAGATTCCGGTTTTGGTTTGCTAGCTGTCAGCGTTAGAGAACCTGTAAGTCCTAATTACGTCGAAATATTCGGAACATGCATTTTTTATTTTAGTGAACAGGTAAGTATGCAGCAACTAACTTGGAGACAGTTAAAGTTTGTAATAGGAGTTCTTTTGGCTATAGGGATTACTCCAGTCCTAGCTCAAAATACACCACAAAACCCACCTGCACGCACGTATCAACCTGGCTATTGGCAACCGATCGCACGAGTCAATCCAAAAAGCCCATTTGCAGTTGTCCTAGTCAATCAAACAAAGTCTGCTTTGAAATACAATTTTCTTGATGGGCGCGCGGATAGCGACTTATCTGTGGGAGCTAATACACAACTCAAAAATATTTTCCTACCAGTTAACATTGCCGTTTACGATCCTTCCCAAGAAGCTGCAACTCAAGACGCAGGGGGTTTGAGATATGAAACTTCTGTGACAAATAATGTTCTCACAGTCACAATTATGCCTGCTCAAACTACTGGTTATCATGTGATTAACATAGCTAAAAATGGAGCTATTTACAAATATTAGAGCGAACAAATAAAAATACAGCAACTTTGCCCGGATGTGCTACGCTATCTGAATTTGAGGCGTGATAGAGTCTGCAAAAACCATGAGTCAAGAATCCAAACCCCCACAGATTGGTATCACAACCTATGGTCGTCAGCAAGCAACTGCTGTATCCACACTCAGTGCTTACTCAAATGCTGTACAAGCCGCAGGTGGTGTGCCAGTTTTCTTGCCAGCAACAGAGGTTGATCCACTAAAACTCCTTGAGCCTCTTGATGGTCTTATTCTTTCTGGTGGTGGAGATATTGATCCAGTTTTTTACAATGGCTCGTTTCATCCTAAGATTTATTCGGTGGATTCACACAGAGATGTTTTTGAACTCCAGATAGCACGCTTTGCTCTAGATAACCACATACCAGTGTTAGGCATTTGCAGAGGATTGCAAATCTTGATTGTAGTATCTGGTGGTACTCTCATTCCTCATATACCAGATAAGTACGGTACATCCGTCTTGCATAGACAAGAACCAGAACCAGGACTGTGGCAATCTACAGAGCATATAATCAAAATCAATCCAAATAGCCGTCTGGCAAAGTTGATTCAAAAAACTCAAATATCTGTGGTTTCATTTCATCACCAAGCTGCACGTAAAATCCCGCCTGGTTGGCATGCTGTTGCATATGCATTGAAAGATGGAGTGATTGAAGCAATAGAACATGAACATCATCCTTGGGCAATAGGTGTTCAATGGCATCCAGAACTTTCTCCAAATGATCCCAATCATCAGCGAATTTTTCAGGGTTTTGTACAATCAACACTTTCTCGGAAGAATCTTAAAATTAGGGGTGTAAGGGCACTGTCCTCCCCTACACCCCTACACACGCCAGATACCTACGGAGGGAAACCCTCATCAAGTACTGGCTCCCCTATACCCCTACACCCTTAGTTCCGCTCAAGAAAAATAGAGCAACTTTGCCAAGTTGTGCTACGCTATCTGAATTTGAGGCGTGACAGAGGTATTTCCGATGACAAAGCTGCGGGTGGGATTGCTTTTTGGTGGTCGTTCGGGAGAACATGAAGTTTCTATAAGTTCAGCGCGGGCGATCGCCAGAGCCTTGACGACAGAGCAAAATACTGATAAGTATGAAATCTTGCCTTTCTACATCCAGAAAGATGGACGTTGGCTAGCAGGAGATGTGCCACAACAAGTTTTGGAATCCGGAACACCGCTGCAATTGCCAAGTACACCTAATGATCAATTATCAGTTGCCAAAAATCAAGTTCTGGGCCGTTGGCAATCTCCTTCCCAAGTTGCAGAAGTAGACGTTTGGTTTCCCATTCTCCACGGTCCCAACGGTGAAGATGGCACAATACAAGGGTTACTCACCTTAATGCAGGTTCCCTTTGTTGGTTCTGGAGTGTTGGGTTCGGCGGTGGGAATGGATAAAATTGCCATGAAAACAGCCTTTGCCCAAGCGGGATTGCCACAGGTAAAATACAAAGCGTTAAATCGAGCGCAAATTTGGTCGAATCCTTGTGTTTTCCCCAAACTGTGTGACGAAATTGAGGCGACTTTGGGTTATCCGTGCTTTGTCAAACCTGCTAATTTAGGTTCATCGGTCGGTATTGCCAAAGTGCGAACAAGACCAGAATTAGAAGCAGCATTAGATAACGCCGCCAGCTACGACCGAAGGATAATTGTTGAAGCTGGAGTTGTCGTACGAGAATTAGAGTGTGCGGTTTTAGGAAATGATAGTCCGAAAGCTTCAGTTATTGGTGAAATTACTTACGCAAGCGATTATTACGATTACGAGACTAAATACACAGAAGGAAAAGCAGGTTTACTGATTCCAGCACCTGTACCGGAAGCTGTCACTCGTCAAATTCAGGAAATGGCAATGCGCGCCTTTATTGCTGTTGACGCTGCTGGATTGGCAAGGGTAGATTTTTTCTACGTCGAAGCTACAGGAGAAGTTTTCATTAACGAAATCAACACATTACCAGGCTTTACAGCAACAAGTATGTACCCTTTACTTTGGGCGCATAGCGGTGTTTCTTTCCCCCAATTAGTTGATAGATTAATCCAACTGGCTCTCGAAAGACATTCTGCTTCCTCAACAACGCAAGAGGAAAACTGATTTTCCGCCCTCTCTAAAAAAGTATTAATAAGTACAAAAAGCGTAGAAACCAATATCAGATTAAGTCACTAGTATTTTAAAGAAACTATACTGAAACTATATAATTTTCTACGGATACATCCTGGTTAACCCTTCAGTATAATCTAAAACTGGAGGGTTAAAATGAGCAAAGCAACTATGGAAAATAGCCAGAGTGTACAGCAGCAGTCATCGCAATCAAAAGCACCTGTACCCAAGTCGGGGAAGAAAGTTCCACCAACGACAGGGAATAAAAATTTCCTGATAAATCTGCTTGTACATCATACTTGGCTATTGCCAGCAGGGTTGTTATTGATTTCTATAGGTAGTACTGCTGCTGCCTTGTACAGCTTGGGTCATGTGGGGCATATGCAACCAGAGGAAGCAGAAATCGCCCAAGCTGAAATTATCAAACCAATTAAAGCACCCTCCAAAGCAATCAATCCTACACCTTTATGGATGGTGGCTGCTATTGCTCTGAGTTGTGGTAGTGGTACCTTAATAATATTCCTACTGCTAAACCGTCGGGCACAGCCTCAAGAAGCCACAAATAACATTAACCGCCATCAAAAACGCTTAGCAAAACGTCGTCCAGTATCAAAACCCCGTCCCAAGAAGAACGTACCAGCTTTTGTGCCATCAATACCAAGGACGCCTGTTATTATAATGCCTCCTCGAACAGAAACTGTAGTCACAGTTTTACCACCAGAACAAAATATCTCGCCGAGTCAGGGTAAAGAATCTCTAGCAAATATGTTGGATATGCGCAAACATACTCCATTGTCAACCATTATACGTAAAGATTAATATAGCAGGGAATAGGGAATAGGGAACTCTTAACGCTTAACAGACTTAAAAGTCTCTTCTTCAGGTTTCCCCATTCGTTCCATTGGAATCATTGTTGTCAATTGTTGACTTGCAGTTTCAGCATCACCGTTTTCCTCTGTGATACGGGCCATCATATCTGTATTGATGATGCCAGGGTTGACAGCATTAATGCGGATAAGTAGAACCACCAAATTAAACATATAGTGGTTCGCAGTTTCGTCCAATACACACCTAACCACGCCAGATGCTTCCCGATAGCCGTAAGGCGTGGCCGTTCCCACTAGGGTAGCATCTGGCGTTGGGCACTGCCTAGAGTTCGCTCAAAACCTTATTTTTACGTTGTGGGCAGTGCCCACCCTACGGTTATTGAAAATGGTGCAAGATCTCAGTTAGGACTGAGTGTAGGCGAATAGCACATCTTTATGTTTCTACAAAGTTCAGCAAACTGCTTGGCGAGATACTTCAGCATCAATAGGCTTGATAAAGTAAAGCCGTAACAAATGCCCGATGATTGAAAGTATCAAGGGTAACTTTTGAAAGAACTTGACAATCTTTTGACTATTGCTGATGTTAATCGTTGTCAGCTTGAGATTAATATCCGAACACTCTTCCAGCCGCCGGAAAAACTCTGGATGATCTGTATTCAGTATCACAGGAAATGCCCGTGCAGCGGTTTCATTCGTCTTTTCAATCACTTGGATATTGTATTGGTATGCATTGATGCCAATAGAGTGATAAAATGACGCCCTCTCCAGCACTGTTAAAGTATGAGTCGCGAACACAGACAGCAGGAAAAACCGCACCCACAAACGCGCTTTCCAGTTGTTCCAGAGTTGGGGTTGCGATCGCAACAGCGCCTTAAAGAAATCTCCATGTCGATTCTCATCCTGACACCAACTCTCGAAATAGCCAAACAAGGGATAGAATTTCAACTCTGGATGTTTCTCTAGGTGACGGAACATAATGATGTAGCGCCAGTAGCCAATTTTCTCAGACAGGTAAACTGCGTAGATAATCCACTCTGGTGGAAAAAAGGTGTAGGTACGATTCTTTGTCAGATAGCCCAAATCCAGTGAGAGATTAAAATCCGCCATTGCTTTATTGAGAAATCCCGCATGGCGTGCTTCATCCCGCGCCATAAAATTAAAAGCTTCCGCCAAAAGAGGATTTCGCTGTTTCAGTCTGCGCGATAACTCTTTAAACAGAAGAAACCCAGAAAACTCTGAAGTGCAAGAGCGTTCTAAAAAATCAATAAAAGCACGGCGTGTTTCCCCATCAATCATATCCCAACTCTGCTGAAACTCAGAATCACGCACGAAGTGATGGCGGTTATAATCAGCCCGCAGTTCATCCACAATAGCTCTCAACTGCGCTTCATCCGCTGAAATGTCCAACTGTGCTACAGCGTCAAAGTCAGTCGTGTAAAACCGGGGCGTTAACAATGTTTCCTGCACAGGCGCTTTCACACCTGGCTTTTGCAACTCAGGCGCAGGAGTTTGAAGAGACTTAGCCATGAGAATCGTTCAATCGATTTATCTTTTTAAAGCTATATAAGCATAAATTTTTCTTGAAATCTATCAAAAGTAAAATAATTTAAAAAATGATTTATAAATCGGAAAATCTAAATAAATTTAAACGGTTTCCTAGTTACACAACGATTTGATAGTTTAATGGTTAAAGTAGTCATCAATATGGTTTGGACCAACAAGCGAGCGTGATAGTGTCTCCTTCAGTTCTGCTCTAAGCCCAAGATAGCTATCTGTCCCTACTTCTTTTGTTAACTGTGAACTACTTTTATAATCAGTGAACAGTGAACTCAGATGTTGCACCTCTACGTGAGCACACCTTGAACTCAAGTTCAAGGCTAATAGCTTAAGTCCGTTAAAACGGACTAAAAGACTAACAAGAGTCCGTTTTAACGGACTTGAACTTTGAGCCAAGAAATTTAT
>NZ_CAWPKW010000141.1:0-9130 GCF_963888615.1 Brasilonema octagenarum UFV-OR1
CCCTCGCACGTAGTTGTGGTTTTGACATTCATATTTCCAGGTGCAAGATGTGAGTATAGGGGGTTGGGGGATCTCTTCTGCGTAAGTCTTACTCTTAACTAGTGAAAATCTTTTTTGTTTTATTGGCGGATTTCGTTGGGCGATCATCGCCTGCAAAAATGTAGAGATCTCCCGTTTGGAGTTCAGGAGACACGGGGGATGAGTGGTTGTTATTGACCATGAGTAAACCTCCATTGCCAAAAACAACCACTCTTATCGCCTATATTAGAAGCAGAATCGACGCAAACAAAAAGATTAATCTATAGATAAGCTGACGTCAGTGCATTGCCAACTCGCTTCAATTTTCAACTGTTTTCCGAACTGTTGTCAGAACGGAAAGCGTTCAAGGCAACTTCCGATGGATGAACTTCTTTTCCATCAATCTTTGCTTCCTCCAGCCTGCGAAGTACGATCATGCCACGAGAACGATTTGATGAGGAATCCTTATCCACGCAAGCCGCATATAAACGCTGAATTGGGCATTTCCAAAACCGGGTATACCGTTTTGGATTTGTATCTGCAATGGTGACTTCTTTAGTGTCTGGGTCATAATCTGCTAATAAGGAGAAGTGACCACCTTCTAAACTTGGATTTTCATGGGCAATCCGGGTATTGAAGTTCAGAATGTGGACATCAAGTTCATTGGTAACGGCGACTTCAACTTCACGTGTGAATGCTTCAAATGTCATACTCGGTTTATCAAAATGCTCAACCCGAATGGACACCGGTAATTTTTTTCTTTCAATGTAAGTTCGACAGGAGTCGTAGGTTTCTGCTAGCGTCATGCCATCATCTAAAACCGATGCGATCGGCAGTTGGGTGACATAGAAAATCTCATCAACACTCGTCAGATATCCCAATGCGGTAAAGGCATAGGCAATTGCAGTGACATTGCAACAGAAGATGGGTTGTTGAAACTGATGTAGTTGAATGATTTCCAAATCTCGTTTGGAAATTTGAGCCAGATTATCAAGATCCATTTTTCTGCCTCCTTAGATACATATATCGATTAACTCAGGACTTACACGGACACACGATTTATAGTAACTCGTATAGCTACACAGCAAATGTCTTGATTTTAATCTCAAGTCCAGAATTTACTCTCACTGGGCATACCTACGAGGTTACTTCCGCCGCCATCAGCCCAAATGGTAAGACTTTGGTAAGTTGAAGTTACGACAAGACTATTAATACGAAGTCCCTCGACCGAAGAAAATTTCATAATTTATATAGGTTTTAGATATAGGTTTTGACACTGTGAATGGTTTATATTTACCGAGTAGGTGGCATTAGATATGGGAGGAAGCGCTGCATAATTGTAAACAACTAACCCTCTAGTACCATCATCAACAGACGTGAGTGTCACTTACTGGCATATAAGAAGTTCTCATTTCTGCTAAATTGCAAGCGTTACAGTCTAAACTGAAAATCCGTCTTTCGGAACACCTCTAGCTTTAAAATAAGTAATCATGTCTAAGGTTCTTGTCTCCGACCCAATTGACCAGGCTGGGATTGATATTCTTTCCCAAGTTGCTACTGTAGATGTGAAAACAGGATTAAAACCAGAGGAACTGGTACAAATCATTGGTGAATACGACGCGCTAATGATTCGCTCTGGTACCCGCGTTACTCAAGAAATTATTGAAGCTGGGACGCAATTAAAAATTATCGGTCGCGCTGGTGTAGGCGTGGATAATGTGGATGTTCCCGCCGCTACCCGCAAAGGAATTGTGGTGGTAAATTCTCCTGAAGGGAACACAATTGCTGCTGCAGAACACGCGCTGGCGATGATGCTATCTTTGTCTCGCTACATCCCTGATGCCAATGCTTCAGTCAAACGGGGTGAGTGGGATCGTAAAAGCTTTATTGGTGCTGAAGTTTACAAAAAGACTATCGGTATTGTTGGCTTAGGTAAAATTGGTTCCCATGTTGCTGCTGTTGCTAGAGCAATGGGAATGAAATTATTGGCTTTTGATCCCTTTATCTCCACTGAAAGGGCAGAACAAATCGGCTGTCAATTAGTGGATTTGGAAGTTTTGATACAGCAAGCAGATTACATCACGCTGCATATTCCCAAAACTCCAGAAACCACCCACTTAATTAACACCGAAAGATTGGCAAAAATGAAACCCAACGCCCGCATTATCAACTGCGCTCGCGGTGGGATTATTGACGAAGAAGCATTAGCCGTTGCTCTGCGGGAAGGTAAAATTGCCGGTGCGGCGCTGGATGTGTATGAGGCAGAACCATTGGGTGAATCCTCATTAAAGTCACTCGGACAACAAGCTATCCTCACTCCACACTTGGGCGCTTCAACAACAGAAGCACAAGTGAATGTGGCAATTGACGTTGCTGAACAAATTCGGGATGTGTTGTTAGGACTTGCTGCGCGTTCAGCGGTGAATATTCCCGGACTGAGTCCCGACGTCATGGAAGAACTCAAACCCTACATGCAGCTGGCAGAAACCTTAGGTAAGTTGGTAGGACAGTTGGCTGGTGGACGAGTTGAGTTACTCAACGTCCGGCTACAAGGCGAACTAGCAACAAACAAGAGTCAGCCTTTGGTTGTTGCATCCTTGAAAGGACTACTTTACCAAGCTTTGCGGGAACGGGTTAACTACGTTAATGCCAGCATTGAAGCAAAAGAGCGCGGAATTCGCGTTATTGAAACGCGGGATGCTTCCATTAAAGACTATGCTGGTTCTTTGCATCTAGAAGCGACAGGTTCTTTGGGGACTCATTCTGTCACAGGTGCTTTGTTCGGTGGTGGAGAAATTCGCCTAACCAATTTGGACGATTTCCCCATCAACGTTCCTCCTAACCAACATATGCTCTTTACCCTGCACCGTGATATGCCAGGGATTATTGGCAAACTCGGTTCTTTACTTGGCAGTTTTAATGTCAATATTGCCAGTATGCAAGTCGGTCGCAAAATCATTCGTGGTGATGCGGTGATGGTACTCAGCCTTGATGATCCCTTACCCGATGGAATTTTACCTGAGATTATCAAAGTGTCTGGAATTCGTGATGCGTATACAGTAACTTTGTAAAGGCAAAAGTAAAAAGGTAAAAGTAAAAAGAAAACCTTTTTATTATGCCTTTTTATACCAAATCGCGTTTAAAACCTCACCCCGCCCTTACGGGCACCCCTCTCCTTACTAAGGAGAGGGGCAGGGGTGAGGTGATACGTATGAAGGCAAAGGGCGTATTACTTTTTACTTTTTTATGACAAACACTTGGTGGGAATTACAAATTTTATGTGAGCCAGAGCTAGAAGATTCCATCTTTTGGCGGCTGGAAAATTTTGGCTGTCGCGGAACAGCTAGTGAAAAAAAAGCAAATAACTTTTCGGTAAAAAGTTACCTACCGCAATTCCAAGCGCAGCCTTCAGATTTGGCTGATTTATCGCTGTTGTTGCGTCAAGATGCTTTATCTATGGGATTTTCTGCTCCTGCTGTACAGTGGGAAGTGATTGATGAGGAGGATTGGGGGAGTAGCTGGAAGCAATATTGGCAACCCCAGGAAATAGGCGATCGCCTCCTCATCAACCCTGCATGGCTACCACTTCCTGAAAATTCTGATCGTCTCATCCTTCGTTTAGACCCAGGTGTCGCATTTGGTACAGGTGCTCATGCGACAACTCAATTGTGCTTGGAATCCCTGGAAAAGCATATAATTCCAGCCAATAAACCTTGTGGGGATAATGAGCAAAAAAATCAGGATGTGGTGATTGCGGATATTGGTTGTGGTTCTGGTATCCTTTCAATAGTATCACTCCTACTGGGAGCCAAGAAAGCCTATGCAGTAGATGTTGATCCTTTAGCAGTCAAGTCAACTGTAGAAAACTGCGAACTCAACAATATAAATCCTCAAAGCTTGGTGGTAGCAGAGGGTAGTGTAGACGTTTTGACTAAACTGCTCGAACAACCTGTAGATGGTATTGTCTGCAATATTTTGGCTAATGTGATTATGAGTTTGGTTCCGGATTTGAGTGCGATAGCCAAACCCAGTACTTGGGGCATCTTTAGTGGGATATTATTTGAGCAATCTAAAGCCGTCGTCGATACTCTAGAGAAACACGGCTGGGTTGGTGCAACCGTGTGGCGGCGTAACGAATGGTGCTGTATTAATGTGCGGCGTTCCTAGGTTCAAGCGATATCGCGGGGCTTTTGTTTGTGTCCAATAGATTTTTTTGATTCTGTTACCAAACTTAACATTTGTTGGTACTGCATTGGAAACTGCGATTGCAAAAGGTGATATTCTTATGTGTGACCATTTATTGGCCCTGTATATTTTTGTCCCGCGCCTTCGCTTCATTGGCGCGGATTTTTTTTGAAGTAACAGTGCCAAACTGAGGATCAGGGCTTAACAGACGATACACAATATCAGAGCGATCGCGCCAACACACTCAGCGTGGCGGTATTTGGGCAACGGCAACGTTGTGAAACGCCGCGATCCACCACCGACCGTCCTCTTTGGTCAGGACCTCTTGCAGTTTTGTGTGCAGCGCTCCATCGCTGCCCAGTTTGGCACTCGGGGGCACCTGTTGCACGTTGACGAGCGTCGCATCAATGTCCGCCACAGCAACATCGGGCCGCAGAAAGTGGATCCTGCCGAGGGTGAAGGTGATGTGACTGCCCGCGAAGATGGTGCGGAAGATCTGCGCGTGTTCTTCCACAAACCCCGCTTTGCCGTAGATCTGGATGCCGACGATGTTGGTGAAAGTCCCGTCTTGGGCGTAGTGCTCGGCAAAGGTCTCGGCGTCTGCGCGATTCCACGCCTCTGCTTGGCTTTGCACAACGGCGGTGATGGCGGCGCGGTCGTCCGCACTGGGTGTGGTTGTTTGAGAGTTCATAATGCACTTCCTTTGGTGATGATGTTCTCGAAGTAGGTGGAGACGGCGTGCCAGTCGCCGGACTTTGCCGAGAGTGCGGTATACCCGTCAGGACGGACGACCCACAGCCCCTCCGGAGTGAAGGGTTCCCGGACTGAAGGCTCCAATAGACTTCCAAAGCGCAACAGCAGATCGGTAGGGATGTCCTCAGCCTTGCCAAAGATCGCGAACTGCGGTGCGCCCCCGGCTCCGACAGGTGATTCCTGCTGGCGAATGGGCGCGCGCTCTCCTGGGTGCGGAGCCAGATACTTTCCGCGTGCGTTGAGCGGACTGTGGGAATAGGCAATGGAGAGCTCGCCGGCGAGGTTTGAAGCGAACTTGCGAGCCGGAGACATCCCAAGAATGAGCGAGGCGGTGTGATTGCGGAGCGCCTGGCCCAGCTTGTTCTTGACCGTGGCCACGGAAGTGATCCGACCTGTCACTTTGAGCACGGCCTCCGCAACCGGGCTGCGCTCAGGGCTGTAGGTATTGAGCAGCTCCGCCGAGGCTCTGCCATGAACGACCAGAGCAAGCTTCCAGGCGAGATTGCAGACGTCCTGCATGCCAGTGTTCATGCCCTGGCCGCCCATGGGGCTGTGCACATGGGCCGCATCGCCGGCAAGAAACGCCCGGCCGCCACGGTAATCTGCGACTTTGCGCTCGTTGATGCGAAATGAGGAGAGCCAGACAGCATCAGTAGCGCGCGCGCCGCCAGGGAAGCGTTTGTCGAGGACCGTCTGCACGTCCGCCAGTGTTGGCTCTGGGAGACGGGCGGAGCTGCTGTGCGCTGATCCGACGTCAGCCACGATGCGGTAGCGGTTTTTCGAGATGGGAAAGGTCGCGAGCACACCGTCAGAGTGCCAGCCGATGTTGATCTCCGGTGTGCGGGGCACATCGACGAGGTGGATGTCGGCCAGCAGCCAATCAATGAGGGAGGTCTCGCCGTGGAACTCTTTGCCTAGCAGATGACGCACGGTACTATGGGCACCATCACAGCCGATCAGCCACGATGTTTCGACCATCTCTTCGGTGCCGTCGGCGTGGTGAAGTCTCGCATCGACCTTTTCACCGGTATCATTGAAGTTGAGGAGCTCGACTTGGCGATCAACTTGGACCCCCAGATCGTTCAGGAACTCCTCAAGGATGCGCTCCGTGTCACTCTGGGGAAGCATGAGCGCGAAGGGGTAAGCGGATAGAAGCCCGTCCATGGTGAGCCGCCCGATGGGGCGTTTGTCGGCCGATATCGTGACGCCTTCGACCTTGTATCCCGCGTCAACCAGGTGTTGGCTCACGCGGGAGCGCTCCAGAAGCTCAAGCGAGCGGCTCCAGAGGACGAGCGCCTTGGACTTGTCGGTGCGCTGGGGCGCTTTGTCGATGATACGCATAGGGACGCCGAAGCGCGCGAGTTCGATAGCCAGGGTGAGTCCGACGGGACCCGCTCCTACAATCAACGCAGAGGTTTTCATCGTGACTCCTTGTTGCAAAATAAAAAAGATGTTTTCATTTTGTCTCCTTATCGGAAATAAAAAGAATATTCTTTCTTTTATTATAATGACGGAGAGTCAAGCAGGATGCCGAAAATTTCTGAAGAGCAGCGTCAGGCGCGTCGCGACCAGATTTTGGCTGCGGTGTGGCGATGCTTTATTCGCAAGGGCGTTCACGGAACGTCTATGGAGGACATCATCCGTGAGTCGGGTCTCTCGGCAGGGGCGGTTTACCTCTACTTCACCGGGAAGCAGGAGCTGATCCTGGCCGCGATCTCGACCTATATGAGCCAGTTACGGGGACTTCTGCAGGCGGTGCTGATGCAGGAGGAGACACTTGCTCCGCTGCCTTTTGTGCACGAGATGGTGTCCGCGTTTACCAAACACACCAAACGGCAGGGCATCGATCTAAACTCGGTCATCCTCATGGGCTGGAGTGAGGCGCAGACGAATAGCGACGTGAAGGCGCTGGTGACAAACTTCCAGACCGGGTACCTGGACGCCCTGACCAATGTAGTCCGCCAGTGGCAGCAGCATAAGTACGTGCGCTCCGAGGCAGATGCGGAGGATATCGCAAAGGCTTTGCTCTCTTTCTTTTTGGGCTCTATCGTGCAAGAGGCTCTGCTGGGAGGAGCTGATCCGGCGACGCTCACCCGCGGTATCGAAGGCCTGCTTGGGGCGAGTGTTCCGCAGGGTCCACCCGGCAAGAAGGAACACGGGAGTTTGTCCTAAGTCGCCATAATCATAGACAAGCCTCGTTACCTACTGACAACTATCCCCAGTATCTCTAATTAATTCGTCAATAAAACCTCTTAGCCGTTCTTGCCAGTCAGGAACGGCTTTAAGTTTCTCTCTAACACCTTCGCGTACTTTTAAGCACACTGGTGACTTATCAAACGGTTCCTCATTGAAAGGAAGTGCTCCAAGCCTATGTTTTTTCTGAAAAGTCATTGAGACAATTTTTATTTATCGGTATACTAATACATATAGCATAAACATTGAGGTCGAGCAATGCTTTTATCCATCAAGACTAAGTTGAAGCTAACGGTTGAACAAAAAACCATGATGAGTAAACACGCAGGTATAGCGCGATTTACTTACAACTGGGGTTTGGCAACTTGGAAAAGCTTATATCAAGATGGATTTAAGCCTAACAAATACCTTCTTAAGAAGTTCTTTAACAACTCAGTTAAAACGCAGTTGGAATGGATTAAAGAAAAAGGAATTTGTCAAAAAATCACTCAATATGCTTTCGATCAACTAGGTGCAGCTTACGACAGATTTTTTAAAGGGCTGGGCGGCTATCCAAAGTTCAAAAAGAAAGGTCAAAACGATTCTTTCACTATAGATGCTAGCGGGAAACCTATCCCTGTTGGTGGTGTGCGTGTCAAACTGCCGACTATTGGATGGGTTAAAACTTACGAGGGATTGCCTCACACAACTACCGCCAAACTATCAATATCTCGGATAGCTGATGATTGGTACATTGCATTTGCGTATGAGGTTGAGGTCGAGCCTACGCCAAAGTTTGTAGAAATTGTAGGCGTGGATTTGGGAATAAAAGAACTAGCTACACTTAGTACTGGTGTTGTGTTCCCAAACCCTAAAGCTTACAAGAAAAATATTCAAAAGCTAAAACGATTATCTAAAGCACATTCCCGAAAAAACAAAAGCAGTAACAATCGCCACAAATCGAAGATTAAACTTGCAAAGCATCATGCTCGCGTTTCAAATATTCGCAAAGACTCACTTCATAAAGTCACCCATTACTTATGCAAAAACCACGCTGTGATAGTAATTGAGGACTTGAATGTTTCGGGCATGATGCAAAACCATAAGCTTGCTCAATCAATCGCTGATTGTGGATTCCATGAATTCAAGCGACAGATTGAATATAAATCTAAGAAGTTTGGAAGCAAGTTAGTTTTGGCGGATAAATGGTATCCATCATCAAAAACATGTAGTAGATGCGGCGGTAAAAAAGATTCCCTGTCACTGAGTGAACGTGTTTATTCATGTGAACATTGTGGGTATGTCTTGGACAGGGATTTAAACGCAGCCATTAACTTGAGCCACTGCTCGACTAGGGTTCCACAGGCTTAGACGCCGGAGGCGGCTTCCCGTAGGGTAGCATGTGGCGTATCGCGCAGGGCTTTGGCGTGAATGTTTTCTGAGGGCTAACCGCTCCCATGCTCCCTATGAAGAAAGAAATAAATGTCTAGACTTGTCTAGGTTTTATGTAGCAGAACTTGCAACACTTGTGTGATAATGGTTCCTCCGCCAGGGGCACCCACTGCCATACGAAGGCGACCATTTTCAGTGACAATAGTGGGAGTCATACTAGATAGAGGCGTTTTACGCGGTGCGATTGCATTCGCTTTTGCTCCCACAAGTCCAAACACATTCAGGACTCCAGGTGCAGCGGCTAAATCATCTATCTCGTCATTCATTAGAATACCAGTTTTTGGTACCACAACTCCAGAACCAAAACCATAGTTGACTGTGAAAGTTAAGCTAACAGCATTGCGCTGTTCATCTACAACAGTTGGGTGGGTGGTTTCAGGTGACTCATATCGAGTCGCGTAGAACCCCACTCCTAACTTTTCCTTGCGTGCGACTAGAGTCCGGCTATTTCTGACTCTGTGCTTGCCCAGACTGTGTTGCGGGATCAGATGCTGCGTACTTGTTCAAAACTGGTCAGCTAAAAACAATCAAAGATATAGCTGTAGCAATC
>NZ_CAWPKW010000142.1:0-8991 GCF_963888615.1 Brasilonema octagenarum UFV-OR1
CTGGATATCTTATTTTGCGGATTTTAACCGTGATTCAGATATCAACGAATCGCACTATCCACAAATATGCTACTCGACACCCTTCAACTCCTGACATAAAGCTTGCCCAAGATAGTAGTCATGGTTTTCTGCTAGATCAGGAATGTCTACACTAACAGAGCCAATTAGTCGTAAAAGGGGGTCTGTTTCTGTTTGTTGCATGGAATCAGATTGAAATGAAGTCGTTAATTGTTGTGACAGGACTTGCAACACGACTTCCTCTGGAGACTTATTCAAGCGTTCTGCTTGAACAGCCAGTGCTTGCTCTAAGTCGTCTGGAAGAGTAATCACGAAAGTTTTAGCCATAGATCCTCCTTCAGGCTGGGCTGTAACTATTTTACAGCGCTTTTCAGGTACATAAACCACGCTCTTTGGGGCTGTTCTATGCCCATACGTGTCAACTTAAGCTGAAAAGCGCTGTGTTGACCTACTTATCTCATTTGGAAAAATTACTTAGTAGCCAAGTTAGTAGGGTAATTATTATGGAAGCAAGACCTGAAATGAGGAAAGTAACAATATCACTTGGAAGCTTACCTGTCAAAAAGCCAGCCTGAATGCTAGCAACCGGAAATCGAGAATCTAGACCGACTTGAATTTTTTGAGCTTCTCCAGAGAAACGTACTTCTAATCCTTTGGGAGGTGTTTGAGTTTTTAAAGCTCCATCAGAGATGAGGACTTGTGCATCTTGAGATGAATTTGAAGGTAATTCTATACTACGTATTAACTGAATTCCAGGAGTTTCAGGTTTTGGCATTAAAAATTGTTTGCGCTGCATCTTTAGTTCTCGCTCCGCCATACGAATCTCGCCTCGGAGAATTGTGGAAGTGCGTAAGTTGTCCCTAATGTCAGTGCCAGACTGATCTTCAGTATAAAATTTCATATTTGTGACTTCTATCTTACCTCTAAACCATTGCTCTGATTCATTTTCTGATGGATTTGGCAAGCCTACAGAGATATCTACCGCTTGGGTTATTGGTAGCTTAAATTCTTCATTGTTCGGTGTATACAGAAACTCAATTTCTTTGGGATTACCAGGATTATCTTGTAATTTTAGTTGAGGCAGAGAATAACCACTTGTGATGACTATCTTTAATGGCTGTTGACCTAGACTAAGTTGCAAGAAATTTGTTTTTCTAGATTTTCGATTATCTGACTGAATATCTTTTAAAGATAGAGAAAGCTTATATCCTTGTGGATTATAACTAAAAGCATCAACTTTTGTATTCTTCTGTAATCTAAGGTCAAGTAAATTCAGTTGATTTTCTTTAGAGTTTGTGGGGATCATTATCCACCGACTCTTTTCAGATTTGAATTGAAAGGTGAGTTGATTTAACTGGGTCAATGATTTATTCAATTATGGGTTGGATTTACTGATAAACCTGCCTGTTAAAGTAAGATTTTGGATACCTTGGACTGATATTTGAGAAATCCCCTAAATATTTTTGAGCAACGTTTGGTTTTCTTGAGCACTAGTCAAACTCATTTTTTGAACAGTTAAATAACCTTCAAAAATTTGAGGACTAGGAAGTATCAACTTGATTGTGACAACCAAGAGGACAAGAAGTACAACTAAAACAATAGCTGGTGATTTTTTTTGTTGGAAGTAATTCTGAAATCGATGAAAACTCCTTCTAAATACATTTCTAAAGAATCTCACAAGAGATAGCAGTAAATTTAGGAGTCGAGTACGGTAGGTTAAGAATAAGAGCTTCCAGTTTCTACGTGGGAACATTTCAGTTAAATAAACTTAAGTTCTGCACCAACTCATTTGAACCAACTCGGATTGTGTTCAAAAGTAATAACTTGAGACAACGGCTTAGGTGGTTTTCCTTCTTGCTCTTGTAGTGCAGTAATACGGAGTTCGTATCGACCAGCAGGTTGTTTGCGTCCATCCCAATTCACAAAAACTTCTCCAGCAGCTTGAGAGGAGGAGCGAGGGTTTTTATAAACGCGCTGTCCATCTTTAACCCTAACAATTTCAAGTTTTGGGAAGCTAGCAGATCGCTCAGTAAAGAAGACAAACTGATACTCGCTTGAGTTTTGTCCTAGGATTACAGGTACATAGAAAGGTTGAGTGCCTGAACTTATCCAAGCGAGAGTTCGCAAGCTGTCTGGTGGGACTTGTGCTTGCTTGAGAACTCTAGTAGACACGCGAAAACTGGAAGAACCAGGTGTAAGGTTTGCCTCATTCAGAAGGTAATTGATTTTCAGCGATTGCACTCGTATTTCTGGAGTTGCACTACCAACACCAGGAATCTTTAAGGTTAAGTCGCTGCTATAGGAAGTAATAGTACCTATCGCTAAAGAGATGATACGGAATAAACCACTACTTGACTCGCCAGAACGTTGGCGAACAATTCCCTCACAATAGCTTGTGTGTAATCTGCGATCGCACCTTTATCATCCATCAATTGACTTGACTTCCATCCTTGTAGAGGGAAATTGTCACCACTCCCTTGGCTTCATCTCTCATAGCAACATCTAGTCTGAGTGTTCGATACTTACTGTTAGCTCTGCAAACAATCTCACTTTCAATGTACACTTCCCATTTGTATGAGAAAATTTCTCTGCTGAGTGCAAATTCCCCACTTCTTTGCAACCAAGGGAAATTAGATAAACCGTAGGGACTCTTTGCCGTCACACATGTATTTATGTCTTGTACTTGTAGCCCAGTGTTTTTTGATTGGGCTACCAGCTTACCTGAAGTGCTTAAGATAACTGAAATAGCCCCCAGTGAAACCAGGCAACGGATTAATCTAAAATTTTTCATACGGTATCTATTGTAAAATTTAAAACTAAAACTGATTAATATTTAATGTAGTCATTATTATATTCTTGTTCCTAATTACGTAAAAAATATTACTTTATTTTAAAGAATTATCCTGGAATTTCATGGAAAATTGCTAGAAATCAAGTATTTCTAGCGGTTCTCATTTGAATCACATCATATAGAGCACGTAAATGCTACGCCTCCACAGTTGTGTATTGCAAGCAACACCAAAAACACTATATTTTTGAACTGACGAATTCTTTTGTGTGAGTCATCATAGACATGGATCTGTGGCAAAGCGACACAGATCCCTTTTATAGTTTTGATACTGATAGTTAAGCCTTACCTTCCGGTAACGTCAGGATTTCAACGCCGTCTTCAGTTACAGCGAGAGTGTGCTCAAATTGAGCGGAAAGTTTGCGATCGCCGACTTGCAATTCGAGCAACCATATCCACAAACAATCATCTGATGCAGTGGAAGCTGCTTTGGGTTTGGCTACAATGCCTATATAAGTTGAAATATACAGCTATGCCTGAGTTAACTGTTAGTATTAGCCAAACTACCCATGAAACCTTATTGAAATTGGCACAAACCTCTGGTGAAACAATTCAGACGGTGTTAGACAGGGCGATAGAGAATTACCGTAGGCATGTATTCTTAATGCAAGCTAATCAAGCGTTTGCCGCTTTAAGACAGAATGAAGCACTTTGGCAGGAAGAACAGGCACAGAGACAGGCATGGGATCAAACAATGGCTGATGGGGTGCAAGAATAGTGGCGCAAATTGCCAGAGGGGAGGTGTGGTTAGCAGATCTCAATCCAGTCAGAGGACATGAGCAAGCCGGAAAGCGTCCTTGTCTGATTATTTCAGTCGATTTATTTAATCAAGGTGCATCTGGTTTGATCGTTGTCTTACCGATTACCTCAAAGGAAAAAGGAATCCCTTTTCACGTAGAACTGAACCCGCCAGAGGGAGCATTAAAAGTACAAAGTTTTGTCAAGTGCGAGGATGTGAGGTCGATTTCTGTAGAGCGTCTTGAAAAGCGATGGGGTGAGAAACTGTAACTTAATTCCTACCCACTTCTACCCATTATTACTCATTCTTGGGTAGGTCACAGATGAGTTGGTCAACAAATTCTCTAAGCCGTTCTTGCCAGTTGGGGACGGCTTTAAGTTTAGCTCTGGCGCCTTTACGCACTTTAAAGCACACTGATGTTGGATCAAGCGCTTCATTCTCTTGCGGCTGATAAGCATGTTTATTATTTTTCGCAAATGGCATCGGATAAAATATAGCTGTACATGCTAGAATTCTAGCATGTACAGCTACGAGTCGAGATGCTATTAGGTTTCAAGACTGAATTAAAATTGAATAAAGCGCAGCGCACGGCATTAATGAAGCATTCTGGAGTAGCTCGCCACGCTTGGAATTGGGGACTTGGACTGACAAAACAAATCCTCGACCATAACAAAACCAATTCTGATTCCAAAATTAAATTTCCTACTGCCATTGACCTGCATAAGTGGTTGGTAGCATTAGTGAAATCTGAGAACGAGTGGTACTACGAGTGCAGTAAGTCCACGCCACAACAGGCATTAATGGCTTTGCGCGAGGCATGGAAGCGTTGTTTTAACAAGACTGCTGGAGTCCCTAAATTCAAAAAGAAAGGTAAACGTGACTCTTTCACTTTAGAAGGCACTGTCAAAATCCTAAGCAGTAACAAAATTCAAGTACCATGTATTGGTGTACTCAAAACCTACGAGCGCCTACCTCAAGTCAAGCCAAAATCTTGTACTATATCGCGTCAAGCTGACAGATCGTTTATCAGTTTCCGGCTTGAAGTAGAAGCCCAGGAACTAAACAATACAGACGTTGTAGGCGTTGACCTTGGTGTGAAAACATTGGCGACTCTCAGCACCGGTGAGGTGATATTAGGTGCGAAGTCCTACAAAAAGTACGAGGCGAAATTAAGCAGAATGCAGTGGTTGAATCGGCATAAAATTATCGGTTCAGCTAACTGGGAAAAGGCACAGATGCAGGTTGCTAGACTTCACAGAAAAATTGCCAACATTCGTAAAGATACGCTCCACAAGCTCACAACATTACTTGCTAAAAACCACGGTACAGTAGTGATTGAAGACTTAAATGTGTCAGGAATGATGGCTAATCACAAACTAGCGAAAGCAATTGCTGATATGTCTTTGTTTGAATTTCGTCGCCAGTTGACTTACAAGTGTACCTTGCGAGGTTCAAAGCTTGTTGTGGTTGACCGATGGTTTCCAAGTTCTAAGACCTGTTCTAACTGTGGAACAAAAAAAGAAACACTCACTTTGGATGAGCGAGTGTTTGAATGTAATCACTGTGGATTCATCATTGACCGCGATTTAAACGCTGCAATCAATTTGAGTAAAGCCGCCAGTTAGACGGTCTTAGCCTGTGGACTGGATTCGTCCGAACGAACCACACCGAAGCAGGAAGTAACCGAAGCCTAAAGTAAACCTCATGGTCAACTTGTACAGAAAAGTCAAGTTATGGGTAGCTTTGGGTAGGTGTTATGTAACGGTACAGTGTCTCCAGAAACATTGACAGCAGTCGAAGACAGGCTAAGAATTTTGATGGGGTTGTAGTTATTCTAGGTAAATTAGAGTGTTTTTCTTGGCGATCGCCATAGGCGATCGCTCTGCGCCATCCCACAAACCACACAAAAAAAATCCCGCCATAGTCGCAAACTCAGCGGTTTTCAATTGCCAGCATCATCAAATCTCAAGCACTACCCTAGAACTCAATACGATTGAGTTCAGCTGTCGGTTATTTAATTTTCCAGGCGGATCTGTGGCAAAACGACACAGATCCCTTTTATAGTTTTGATACCGATAGTTAAGTCCTACTTTCCCGTAACGTCAGGATTTCAACACCATCTTCAGTTACGGCGAGAGTGTGCTCAAATTGAGCGGAAAGTTTGCGATCGCGTGTCACAGCAGTCCAACCATCACCCAAATGTTCAACTTCCCACGTACCTTCGTTAATCATCGGCTCTATGGTAAAAACCATACCAGGTCGCAGACGTTTTCCCTTACCACGGATACCGTAATGAGGTACTTCCGGCGCAGTGTGGAAAACGTTGCTGACACCGTGTCCTACGAAGTCTCGCACCACAGAAAAGCCTTGCGCCTCAGCATACTCCTGAATGGCTGCACCAATATCTCCAATACGTGCTTGTGGCTTAACTTCAGCAATACCTCTTCTGAGGCATTCCTCTGTCACCTCTACCAACTTTTTGGCTTTTGGGGAAGGGGTACCAACAAAGAATGTCTTGGATGTATCACCGTGATAGCCATCAACAAGCGGCGTCACATCAATATTAATGATGTCACCTTCCTTGAGAATTTGCTTGGCATTAGGAATGCCATGACAGATGACTTCATTCACACTCGTGCAAATTGACTTAGGAAAACCCTTGTAGCCAAGAGGTGCACTTTTTGCACCATGCGCCTGTGTCCACCGTTCCGCTTCGTCATTCAGTTCAAGAGTACTAATCCCTGGCTTCACCAGTGGTTCAAGATGGTGTAAGAGTTCGGCTGCCAAGCGTCCAGCCTTACGCATTTTATCTAGTTCTCTGTTAGATAGAATAACAATTGTTTCACTTTTCATCAAATTTCGTCTAAAGAAGAATCTCCCATAAATATAGTTTGCCGTGTTTGTGTGGATAACTGTATATTGGTTTGAGCAACAGCAAACTCAACAAATCGTTTTATGCTTGGGTTTCATCCTCAACAACGACAGTCAAACCCATTTCAGCAGAACGCCTTGCTGCATCTCCAACCTTGAGGGTGTACAAGCTTTCTTCTGGGGTGACGTACAAGGGAGTGCCATCAATCAGATGGTCTAACACCATTGTCGTATCTTTGGCAAGCAAACCGCGACGAGCACCAACTTCTATCGGTTTTGTTTCTCCTCGCTGTACCAAAACTCCCTTGTCGCCATCAAAAATTAATCCGCCATCTTCACCATGAACTTCAAATCTACGTTCTACCTGCCACAAAGTTTCACCTTTACCATAGACAACATGGGCTAACAGTCCGCTGTTGAAGGACAAATGAGTATCGCAGAAACAGCTTTGGTAATACTCTGTCTCTACTTGCCAGAATCGGTTATGACAGTTAACCGAGACAACTTTACCAAACAAATCCACAAGACGGTGCAATCGAGAAAGTGCGCCAATCAAAGGAAAGCCGAAAAGCTCATGATTGTACGTCCATTTGCGAGGTGCAGGATGTTCCGGCTTGGTTGTGTTGTAGCGCACAAAAAAGACTTGACCAACTTGTGATAGATGTTGTTTCAAAGCTTGATGCAATCCACCCAAAAGTTCGATATGTTCAACATGGAGGAATTTTTTTTGTGCTTTTGCCAAGGCAATAAGTTCTTCAGCTTCAGCCACGTTTAAAGAAAGAGGGTACTCTACAACAACGTGTTTACCATTCTTAAGTGCTTGCCGAGCGATTATACCATGATCCCGAGTCACAGTACAAATCATAACTAAGTCTATGTTGTCTTGCTCCACCAGTTGCTGCCAAGAATTTACGACCATTATTTGGTAATCTCTAGCAAAAGCTTGTGTCTTCTCTGGTGTGTGACCGACAACAGCGACTAAATGGGAGCGCTGATCATGCAGCAATGCTTCAGCCCGTAATTTTGCTGTATATCCAGTGCCAACGAAACCCACTCGTATGGGGTGTTTTTGCGAAAAAGTAGAATTATCGTACATTATAATTGTTAGTATCTTGAAAATAAAAATCATCAACAGTGAAAATAACCCTATTTTCACTGTTGATGATTCAAAAAGCGTGACATAAATCAACTTACCTAAGATTGATATATGTAGCAATTTTTTATACTACTATTTCCAGTTACATTTATTTTTTTTTTTCTCGTAATATCACAAGTGAAGCAATTTCAATGAACGACTGATCCAGTTAAGATAAGGCGTTGTATTTGCTTTAAGATAATTTATACGATCCATTTGCATTCATAGAGGATAACTAAATGGCAAGTTACAAAGTCACACTGATCGATCCTGATGGAGGAAAAAAAACAATTGAGGTAGGAGATGATGAATACATTCTAGACCTTGCTGAAGAAGAAGACATTGATCTGCCATACTCTTGCCGCGCTGGTTCTTGCTCTGACTGTGCTGGTTTGATTAAATCAGGTAGTGTTGATCAGTCTGATGGGAATTTCCTGGACGATGAGCAGATTGATCAAGGATATGTGCTCACCTGTATCGCCAAGCCTACCTCTGATGTCACCATCGAAACCAACAAGAAAGATGATATCGAATAAAGGTTAGGCACCTTAAAAATTAACCTTTTCCAAAAAGTCAGGACTTACGCAAAAATAACCCAATTCTGTCATTGCGACCTCCGGGAAGCAACCGCAAAGCCTTATTTTTCGTCGCGAGTGCGTAAGTCCTAAAAGTCACCGATGTAGCAGGAATAGAAAAAAAGCAGCATAGTAAAGAGAGAAGATTTCTCTTTACTATGTCTGGTCTGTTGCTTATACTTACTTTGGCAATAAATCTAGGGTCTCGGTCACGTATTCGTAATTGACTCAGTGCTATGTTTGTGTATATCCAATTTCTGATGTAATTGGGCGGGTTACAAGCAAGTCACCTTGGTGAGTGAAAGTACAAAAGCTCTAAAGACAGATTGTGTTTGCATTGTCAACCATTATTACTTAACCGCCTCTCTAGATTCACCGTTATTAGGCGAAACCACATCTAATTTTCCAAAGTCAGCCAAGCCATCCAAAGGTTTCAGGCGAAAAACTATCCAAGTTGAATTTAGAACAGCTTGTAAGCAGGACACAGGGAACTGTATGCTCCTGCTTGATTATTTACACCAATTTTCACAGATGCAGATATACGTCTCAGACAGGGAGGAAACCACAGAGTCAGGGAGTAGAGAGTATGTCCTAAGCAGCCAATAACCTAGACAAGCCTAGTCAACTACCGCCAACTATTCCTCGAATTCTTCTATCAATTCATCAACAAGTTTTCTTAGTCGTTCCTTCCAGTCAGGGATGGCTTTTAATTTGTCTGTGATGCCCTTGTGGACATTGAAACACACAGGTGTCTTATCAAAAGGCTCATTATTTAAAGGTTGTGCACCTAATTTATGATTTTTCT
>NZ_CAWPKW010000143.1:0-529 GCF_963888615.1 Brasilonema octagenarum UFV-OR1
GGCGTAGCCCAACCCAGGCATCGCCAAAACTTCATGTCGGGGACATATCCAACATCTACACATGAGTATGCAAATGAAGACTCAACCGACTTGTTCGCCGATATTTTTGCAGATTTTGAGCCGCACAACACCACAGACGGCAGTTATAGAGGAACAATGGCGAAAATTAAAGCGACGGAATTACACTATCAGGAAGTTTTTGAGCAGAAGTTAGTCGAAGCCAATACTAATTTAAAAAGGGATAGAATTAGAGTTAGCATTAAACAAACTGGTAATTCTCTTCAGTTACGAGCTACCCTACCGTTAAAACCAGGCGATGCCTCCGGCGGGCAAAGCCAACGCAGCGTAGGTAAGAAAAAAAAGCAGTATGATTTGTCTCTAGGGATACCAGCAAATTTAGAGGGACTGAAAACTGCGATTGAGGAAAGTTACGAGTTGGGTAAATTAATCGCTCGACATACTTTCGAGTGGAATGAGAAGTATTTAGGAATAAAATCTAGAGAGAAGCAAGAAATAAAAAGCATTGGAG